>MKRZ01000053.1:12249-15908 GCA_001897075.1 Mesorhizobium sp. 61-13
TGCGCCGATGTTCGGGCAAAGCGCCATGCGCGAAGCGGTCACCGTCGATCCCATCCGCATGGTCGAGGCGGTCACCGCCGGCGTCGCCTTCCTTGCCGCCGGCGTCGTCATCTTCACGCGCGGTGAAGTGCACGGCCTCACCACAGGTGCCGGCATGTGGCTGGCCGGCGCCATCGGCGTTGCGGCTGGGATCGGCCTTTGGCAGATCGCAGTCTTTGCCACCCTCATCGCGCTGGTCGTGCTCGGCTTTCTGCACGCGTTCGAACGCCGCCTGGAGATCGGCGGATCCCCAGGCGGCGAAGCCCCGGCCTCAGGCGGTAAGGCCGGAACCAAGCGTTCCAAGTGAACGCTATTCCTTCATGATCTTGCCCGGCAGGGTGAGGTCGCCGGAGGCAACGTCATGCACGCCGGTCACGCACAGAAGCGGGGCCTTGCCCTCCGCGTTCACCTGCAATTCCGCCGTCACCGCGTCGAAGGAAACGCCTTCGCCGCCCTTCACCGGCACGGTGATCTTCGCCACCTTGCCTTTCAGGCTTGGCGACATGCCGGGGCTGTCCAGCGCCAGCGGCAGCATCGGCGCTGTCGGCGGCAACAGATCGACGCCCGGCGAAACGTCGAGCACCTTCAGTCCCGCGCCGCAGCCATCGTCCTTGCCCAGCACCACCCAGTGCGAATGCCAGTCGGCACCGTCATTGGCCGGGTCGCCGTCGCCGTTTTCGTCGAACAGCGGCGTGTCGTCGAAATCCGGATGCGCGGTGATCGCAAGCGCCAAAATGCCGGACTTTTCGGCAAAGCCCACTGCGGAGGGGTCGAAGCCGGTCGGCCAGACGTAGGCCGCCACCTTCGCGCCCTGCAGTTTGCCGGTCGCTTCCGGCTTCACCGATCCGGCCACGCCGGCCACTTCCATCATGAAGGTCGAGAGCCGTCCGTCGGTGGAGGCCGAGGCAGACGTGATGTCGAACGCCGCCGGCTTCGACGGATCAACCGCGCTTTCTATGCCGTGGGCGAAGGCCGACTGGCCAAGCGCCAGCAGCGCTGCCGCCGCCAGGAGAGAGGTTTTCATGGTCAGGTCTCCAATGGTATTGAGTCGATACCATATCGGCATAGCAGGCCGGATTGTGAGTTGCAAGCATGGTATGGTTACGATACTAAAAGCTATGCGAAGTGACGTTGAAACCATTGAACTGATCGAGCGGCTGGCGCGGCTGGTCACCAATGAGGGCCACGCGCATGGCATGAAGCCGGCGCAGTGGGAGGCGTTGCGCTTCCTTGCCCGCGCCAACCGCTTTTCGCGCACGCCGGGCGGGCTCACCGCCTATCTCGGCCTCACCAAGGGCACTGTGTCGCAAACGCTGATGTCGCTGGAGCGCGCCGGCCTCGTCGAGAAAACCGCCAATCCGGGCGATGGGCGCTCGGTGCGCCTCGACCTCACCGAAAAGGGCAGGGCGCTGTTGCCGCTCGACGGCATGGCGACGATAATGCAGGCTTTCGAGGCCTTGCCGCCGCCGCTTCGGGCTTCGCTTGGCGATGGCGTTGCGGCGCTGGTCACCTCGGCGCTTGCGGCGCGCTCAGGCCGCGCCTTCGGCATCTGCCGCGCCTGCTGCCATTTCGCCGTCGATGCGCGCGGGCCGGGCCAGCATTACTGCCAGCTTCTCAAGCAACCGCTGGAAGACGCCGAAGCCGAGCAGATTTGCCAGGAGCAGGAAGCGGCTTGAGGGCGAGCCATTAAAATTAGGGCGCCATGAGGCATTCGCCGACAGGTTAGTCGGGGAAGCCATCATGAGCATCGGGAGGCTGTGCGAATGCGCTATTGACACCGCACAGATATTTAGACGTTAGTCTTGTGCTCCGGGATGGTTATAAAGACGAGCTGTTCCAAATAAAGAAACAGCTACTACCAATCCCATGGATATTGCATACACTAGTAGCCAAAATCCAATCATATCAGTCAAAATACATTTGTCAGCTGGTATTATTAGAGCATAAATTAGTCCTATTGATTGGAACAATATAAAATGAATAAATTTAGATGCTAAATCTATGTAGTATGAATCATCGCGCCCGCCCTCAGCGAGAATTGAAAACATTTTTGTCGTTGGAAAAGCCAGTACGATCGCCATCGCTCCCAGAGAGAAACCGAGAAGTGCGGGTAAGCTAGCAATAGCGCTAGGCGACCATGATGACAATCGTCCGGTGAGTACTGCAATTGCAACCACAATTAAAGAAAAATGCGCTACAGGGGAACGCCATATGGACCTAAAGCGTCCATAAATATTCCAATAGTGGGAAAAGTCGTCGGCGAATGTGCCGAACTCAGCCCAAGCCAGGTATCGTCGAAAGAAGTCGCGCAAAGAAATTATCTCCCTTCGCAATGTTCACATCAATCTTCTTAGGCTGATCCTGCGTTGATAGATCGACCTTTGTACCATCAGCATAGCTTCCTTCGCCCTTAACCAGACCATTGTCCGCGCCGACTTCGGCCAATTCATGGTATTCCCTGTCAAGAGTGATACGTTCTGCGCCCGCAGCCCTCTGTATTTTAACTTCCAATTTTTGAGCGTGAAGAGCATTTAACTTTGCGTTGACACGAGCAACCGCCTCGGGTGAGGCTGCATCAGGATTTGGTCTGGCTACCCTGATGAATATGGTGTTCAAACGCGGGAGAGCCAGAATCCGTTCAATTGCATCTTTTTCAGGGACCAACGTTACCTCGATCTCCGGCCACTCGGTCCCTATAACGGTGCGATTCAGAATGCCTAAGAACACGCGGAGAACGACACTTGGGCCAACGGTCTGGTCCAAATCGTTCCGGGCCTCGAAATATAGTTGATGCTTCAGTTCATCAAAAACGTAGTCGAAGGCTCGAAAATTAGGACGCGCGTTTGGGGGTATCGAAATCTTTTCACGCAAATCCGGATCTATTTCACTACCCTTGTCCAGATCGATCCACGGGCCGTCCAAATCGATTTCAGTCCAGAGTAATATCTGGCCTTGCATTATATGAGGATATCGCTCGTTTCTTCTAGGCGATGTGATTCGAGCATAGTCGTTGCCGCGTGCTTGTACAACAATGCGCGAAGCTCTTTCTAAAGTTCTTTGATATACATTCCCATCGTGCGGATTCGCGGCAATGTTCAAAATAAAGACTGGTACTTTTCGATATGGCATGTTTAGACTCCCCACCTCGCTCGGAAGTTACGCCATCAGTGCTACATGGGGAATACAATTTTAGTTGGGGGTCGCGTCGAACGACTGTCCGTCCTTTCGGCTCTAGTACCGTCATTTCCGCCCCTAGGTGCCCGCTTCGAAGGCCTTGCCAAAGTCGTTCTTCAAACGATCCTTCAAGTCCATTGCGGAAGCTGGGCTGCCATAGGGCAATGAGGCGTATCTCGTTGAATTGGCCATGGACTAATCCGGATTTGTCCCTAACAATTCCAATCACTTAACTTCATTTCTATCCACGCCCCCAAAACCTCCATCATACTTGGTCGCAGTTTCTCTCTTGGGAAAGCGGTGTCGCGACGGCGCAATCGTGGGAGAGGAACCGGCGCCTCGGAGGCGGGCTAACGTGGCTCGTGCCGGGGAGGTTTGGTCTGCCCCCCACGAAGGGACCAGTTGTGTCCTGTGCAGCGTTGAAAGGGGACGCGCTAGGCTGGCCG
>MKRZ01000054.1:0-27375 GCA_001897075.1 Mesorhizobium sp. 61-13
CAGCACGGTCGCCGCTTCGCAGGCTTCGTAAGCCGTCTGCCAGTCCCAGGCGCCGCACGTGTCGGAAGCGCCGAAGGCTGCCTCCATCGCGCCGCGCAAGGTTACGGCATCGACGGGCTGGCCGCGTTCGAGATGCGGGAGAAGGTGTTGGGCCGCGGCGAGGATGGCGGCGGGCGGCGGGCTCACGGCAAGCGGAGACGACGCGGCGGGAGCGGCCGCGGATGCGGAAGCGATGGTCATGAAGGGCACCTCGGGAGAGCGGAAACGGAGGAGCCGGCAGGCGCTCTCTCTCGACCGCACCGGCTCGAACCCGTCCCGGCCAACCTCTCACTCTGGCGCGCGCGATGACCTTTTGACCGCTTCGTCTTCCGAGGTCGGCCGCGCGCCGCTACACTCCGTCATCCAACACATGGCGGGCGGCGGCCTCGACGATCGAGGACGCGTGCGCTTCACTGAGCGGGGTCAAGGGAGAGACGGACATGAAGGCAAGCGCGATCGGCACGGTGGCGGCGGGATGCCTGGTGGTGGGGTTTGGCGCTGGGTTCATGGCGCGCCCCATGATTTCGCCGGGCGGATCGTCGGCCGCCGCCGTCGCCGGCGTCGCGCAGCCGACCGAGGAAGAGGCGATCGCCGCCGTGCGGCGCCATCGCCTCTTCACGGGAACCTCGCTCGCCAATGCGACTCTGAAGCTCGGCGATTGTTCTCCAGGTGGCGTCGGTCCTGGCGTGACATGCATGACGCAGCTCACGATGGATACGACCCGGGCCAACGCCACACCGCAGAACAGGCCGGTCGGCTTCGCGCGCGTGAACGGCCAGTGGGAAGTGGCGGTCTGGGAGCGGATCAATCCGCGATGCAGGAGCCGCCATTCGGAGGCGTGTACGCCTCGTAGGGATCGCCGTCGGCGAGGTGACCGAACGGCGTGAACACGTAGTCGCCATCATCGCGGCCGACCGCGCAGATGACGTAGCGGGTCTCTCCGGTTGCGGCGTCGGCGCATTCCATCAGCGCCAGGGCACCATCGGCCGCAGCGCGGAGCAGCGTCTGGAATTGTCCCGCGCATGATCCGGGATGCTCATGTCGCGCCTCCCGCAGCGAGGCGGTCGGCGAGCCAGCCGCCGCTGCTCATCCATTCGATGGTCTGCCCCGTCGTCAGGTCGAGGAGATGGGCGCCTCCGGAAAAGCCGTCGATGCGCGGCTCGGACGCGATGCCGGCCCATTGGAAACCCCAGCGTCCGGCGAGGCCAAACGCCTCTGCGCAGCGCGTCACGAAGGTAATGAGGAGCTGGGGGTCGGCGGTGCCCGGATCGCGCATCCAGAGGCGCGTGGGGCCATGTTCCGGTTCGATCGAAAGCAGGAACGGTTCGGCCGGAGGGTCTTCGGCGGCGTTCTGCGCTATCAGGTCGTTGTAGATGTCGAGGGCGCGCGCTGCGTTCTCGACCGTGCCCACATCCAGCAGGCATGAGAAGCGTGTGAAATACTCCGCCACGGCGGTCTCCTGAAACGAAAAGAGCCCGGCGCGTGGCCGGGCTCGAGGTGGATGAAAGGATGTGGTGGGGTCAGTAGCCGAACTTCCAGGACGGCCATGGCTGCCCGTCGTCGGATGCGCCGACGGCCTCGTGGAGATCGGCGCTGTCGCCCTCGACGACGGTGGGGTGACGCACGGGTGTTTCGTCGATCACCGTCACGCGGCAGACGAGGCCATCTTCGACCTCGACGTGAACGGGAACGAGATACTGGAAGACGACGCGGCGCGGCACATCGATGATGGAGGTATCCATCTGAAGGCTCCTTGAAAAATGCGGCGGGGAGCGATCGGCGTCGCTCCCCCCCAAGGGGCCTATTCGGCGGCGATCAGGTCGGAGGCGTCCGCATCGGCCTCGGTCACCTCGTCATCGTCACCGGCGAGGAAGTCCGGCAACGCTTCGGTGTCACCGGCCTCGCCGACGTCAGGCCGATCGGCAAGATCAGCGAGGCGCAGCGGTTCGGGCAGCCAGCCGCTGTCGGCGAGCAGGCGCTCGGCCTCCTTGGCCATGTCGCCCTTCTTCAGATGGTCGATGAGCTGGGCGGCTTGTTCGCCCTTCGCCTCGCGGACCGCTTCGAGGATGCGCGGCTTCGTAACGCGATTGAGGTAGTTGCCGAATGTCGGACGCCAGCCAGCCTCCACCATGTCGAGCCCGGTCGCCCGCGTCAGGCGGTCGGCCTGGGCCAGTCGCATGTCGAGCGTATGCTGCGACACGCCGCTGGAGCTGTGCGGATTCGGCCGCTCGTAGAGCGCGTTCACGCCGTAGCTGACGCAGTGCGCCAGCAGCGCCATGCGGCTTGTATCGTCGAGGCCGGCGAGCCAATCCCAAAGTGCGTCGTCGTCTTTCGGGATGTCGGCGGCCCAGGCGTCGTGACGCTCCTGCACCGCCCGCGCTGAGGGGCTGTCCTTCAGCGCCTCGTCCTGGACGGGGAAGTAGATGTGCTTCACCCCCGCCTCCATGGCTCCGGCATACATCCGGGTCATGAACCGGTCCGAGACGAGCTTGTGCAGCAGCGCCGTCATGGCGATGTGCGGGTTGTTGGCGACGGCATCACGCAGCGCGAGTGTGCGGTAGGCGGTCAGCTCGATGACCAGGCGTTCGGGCAGCGGCTTGATGGTGTCGTCCTCGTCGTCATCTTCCGGTTCGGCGGGCTGGCCCCCGATGGTGATGACGGCGCGCTGCACCGTCGGGCCTTCGGGCTCGCTCGATACGCCATCGGTCCCCGACCCGGTGTCTCCGTCGCCGTCGACTGGGATGACAGGGACATCCTCGGGCCGGACAAAGCCGCGATCGACCGTGAGCGAGCCGTCGGCGTCGATGCTGACGAATACGCCGGCGATGGCGATATCGGCCGGCTCGTAGTGAATCGGGCGATCCTCGAAGCTCGCGAGCGCGGTCTCGATTTCACCGAGACGCTGATCGACCTCGTCCGGCAGCTCGTCGGCGTCCTGATATTCGGCTTCAAGCCTGGCCATCTCGGCGTTCAGCGCGTCGATGGTCGCCTGCTCCGCCGCCGTCAGATCGAGGGCCGTGCCGGCGATCTCCTGCAGGCCGCGTGCCGCGTCATAAGGGAAACTGACCGCCACCTCGATCCACTTCCAGCCTTCCGCAGCGATGGTCTCGGCTTCAGCCTTCAGCTTCTCGCCAACAAGCCGATCGAGGAGCGCCGGGTCGTGAAGCCAGCCGCCATCGTCGGACTGGAAAAGGTCGCGCATGACGATGCCGCCCACCGCCTCATAAGCCTCGATCCCGATGAACACAGCGCGCTTGTCGGATGCCCGCACCGTCTTCTCGGTCAGCATGCGCTTGATCTGATAGGGCTCCTTGGACCAGGCGTCCTTGATCGCGTCCCAGACCTGCTCCTGGCGTACATGGTCATCGGAGACCGTGAAGGCCATGAGTTGCTCCAGCGTCATGCCGTCCTCGGCATAGACGTCAAGGAGCGCCTGTGAGACCGCCGCAAGGCGCAGCCGCTGTTTCACGACATTGGCCGGGACGAAGAACGCTGCGGCGATTTCCTCCTCGGTCATGTGCTTGGCGCGCATGTCCTGGAAGGCGCGGAATTGATCGAGCGGATGAAGCGGGGCACGCTCAATATTCTCAGCGAGCGAAACTTCCTCTGCGAGGATCTCGCTGTCGCGGTCGCGCACGATGCAGGGCACCGGCGCGATCTTGGCGAGGCGCTTCTGCTTCACGAGCAGTTCGAGGGCGCGGAAGCGTCGGCCGCCAGCCGGGACCTCGAACATGCCGGTCTCGACGCCATCGGCATCGACGACCGGCTGAACGCTGAGGCTCTGGATCAGGCCGCGACGCGCGATCGAGGTGGCGAGGTCCTCGATCGAGACGCCGGCCTTCACGCGCCGGATGTTGGACTGGGACAGGACCAGCTTGTTGAAAGGGATGTCGCGCGAGGACGACAGGGTGATCTTCTGAACGGCAGTAGCCATCGGGTAGTCTCCGCGACGGGCGCCGAGAGACTCTCTCTCAGCCCTAAACCCGTCACGGAGCGAAGCGCCGCCCTCTTCCTCTAAAGGGGGCAGCGCCACGGAACGGAATTGGGGGACACGCGGAAGCGCAAAGCCGGAGACACGGAAAACCGCATCTCCGGCTTTGCGGAGGTCAGGCGGCTCGATCGAGCAGCTTCTTCGCCTTGGCCTCCATGTCGAGGCGGGCGTCCTGATGGGGCTTGTCGCGCGCAACGGCGGTGATGCCCTGCACAAAATCGAAGATGCTCTGGGGCGGTCGTCCTTCCTCGGCCAACACCGTGTCGATAATCTTGCCGGTCTCGGCCTTCGAGAAGCCGCGGCGACGCAGGAAGTCGGTGCGGTCCTCGTCGGTTCTGGCGACGATCCGCTCGCGGGCGGCCTTGATGCCGTTGACGAATGGCAGGGGCGAGGAGTTTGCGAAGTTCAGCAGCGCCGGGGCCGCCTCGTGCGCGAACCGGTTGGCGGCATATTTGCTGTGGCGGATGGTGATTTCTTCGAAATCCTCCACGCCCCAGAGATTTCGATTCTGGCAAACCGCGCGCAGATAGAAGCTCGCCATGCCAAGCGTCTTGGCGCCGACCTCGGAGTTCCAGCAGTAGAAGCCCCGGAAGTAGAGATCCGGCGAGCCGTCAGGCAGGCGGCCAGCTTCGATCGGATTCAGGTCGTCGACCAGGAACAGGAAGACGTCGCGGTCGGAGGCATAGAGCGTGGTCGTATCCTTGGTGATGTCGACCCGCGGATTGTAGATGCCGGTCGACCAGTCGAGCACGCCGGGCACTTTCCAACGTGTGTCGCCCGTGCCGTTGCCGGCAATGCGCTGCACGGCCTCGACCAGTTCGTGATCGTAGATGCGGCCGTAGTCCGGGCCAGTGACGGCGCGCAGTTCGACACGGCCAGTATCGGTTTCCAGCGTCTTGATCTGCTCTGCCCGATTGGACGTCAGGCCGTATTGCAGGTTGATCGCGGCGAGCGGCGCGGGAAGCTGGCGCAGATAGGCTGCCGGCGCGCCGACCAGGCTGGCCAGTTGGCCGAAGCTCCAATGGGTCGGGGCGATGGGCGTATCCGTGCCCGGCAGGATCAACGCCAGCCGTTCCGGGTCGCTGCGGTTCGCTTCGACATGGATCAGGGCGCTTTCCGCCACGCGGGTCCGGCTGCGATCTGCGCGGTCACGGACGGCCCGCGCCAGCTCGGACAGCGACAGGTAGCGCTCGTCTGCGGGCCGGGAAAACCATTCCGACGAGACGCGGCCGATTCGCTCGCCGCGGCCGACATCCACTTTGTAGCCGCCGCTGGTGTCGCGGCGGGCGTCTAGAACCGAAACCTGGGTCATGGGACCAATCTCCATGACGGGCGCCGGAGACCTCTTCTCCAGCCCTCAACCCGTCACGGCAAAGCCGGTCCGTCCTCTTCCTCTAAAAGGGGCGTTGCGGGGCCTCCCGCAGAAGGGGTCGGCCGAGACGCAAGGCTCGGACGCAGGGGAAGGCTTTCCCCTCCGGGCGGTCCTAAGGTTTCGGACGTTCTGCGCGAAGAAAGAGTGCGGACGAACGGCGGCTCAATCTGCTACCAGTAGCTTGAGCCATTCCGCGTTGAAGGACGATTACTCTCGGCCCATCAGCTACACTAACGGCCGGGGAGGATTGTCATGGATTTCGAGGATCTCGTTACGGCGCTGTCGCCGCCGCCAAACCGGGTCGGAAAATCCGACGGCGAACACGAACACCATCTCTACGAAGGCGCGGTCATGATCGCCTATGCCATGCACCTGTTACGGACGCAGGATACCCAGCACGTCCGTGTTCACCCCGATGGAGAGCACGGCAAGCAATTCGACTTCGCCGCCTGGTTGCTTCGGCGCGACTTCATCAAGATCTCGAGCGTCGGCACCACCAGCTATGGCGGCACATACCGGAACGCCGCGGGCCAGCAGATCACCGTCAATCCAAAGTCGGGGCTGGGTGATGTGGTCGCAGAGGTCGGCAACCACGTCATCTCCGCCGAATGCAAGGGCGGGATCATCAACACGAGGCATTCGGGCCAGGTGTCTCGACTCTACAAGGGTTTGTGCGAGACGGTTGGCATGTTGATGGCGACGCCGTCGCAAGGACGGCAAGTGGCCGTCGTCCCATTCACGGAAGGCACCTTGCGACTGGCGGAGCGACTGGCGCCGCGTTGCGCGCTGGCCGGCATCGAGATCGCGCTGGTCGGAAGTCGCGGCGAGGTCAAGGACGTGAGGCCGGTCCCGGTCTCGGGGTGAGACTGTGGGGCTGGGCGCATCATCGGGCGAGACCACAGAAGACAATAAAGGGGAGAGTTGATGAAGCGCGTGCTGACGGTCGGGGTCACATATACCGGCGATAAGATCGAAGGTGTCGAGATTGAAAATCTCGGACTGTGCCAGGCTGGGGTGGATAAGGCGCGCGCGGCGTTTCCGCTCTACGAGTACGACACGATCATCATCAATCCGCAGAGCTATTCTCATTTCCTGTTCGGCGCGGAGGGGGAGTTCTCGAACGAACCCAATGAGCTGGGGAAGCTCAAGCGCCAGAATGACAGCTACGACATCGATTCCGCCTTCCTGGCTGACGATCGGGAAAAGGAGATGGAGGCCGCGATCGCGGCCGGCGCCACCGTGGTCTGGTGCTTGTCGGAGCCAAAGCGGATGAACTTCTTCGGCTATCGCGAAACCCATCTGGGCTACGCCGCACCGAAGGTCGGCGGGCTTGTGAAGCGTTCGGACCTGCTCGTGAAGAAGGGGCGGCGGATGGGCGCGATCGATCACGATAGCCCGTTCGTGCGCTATTTCGATGTCCTGTCGAAGACGGGCTGGACCTTGTGCCTGTCGGACCCGGCCGAGGGGATAACTTCGATCGCGTCGACGCCGGAGGGCTATAGCCTCGGCGGGCGCGTGGCGCTTGGAATGACGGTCGGGTGGCTGTTGACGCCGCCGACGTCGCCGGACGCCGAGAACCAACTGGTCCGGGATAGCCTGGCGCTGGAGAAGGCCGACCCGGCCCACGAGAAATATCACGGGATTTTCCTGAGCCATACCGGCGTCGACAAGCCGTTCGTGCGTCGCCTGCGAACCGACCTGCTCGCTCATGGCGTGCCGCGAGTCTGGCTGGACGAAGCCGAAATCGACATTGGTGACTCGCTCATCGCCAAGATCGACGAGGGCATGAAGCTCAGCCGCTACATCGCCGTCGTGCTCTCGACCAAGTCGATCGACGCCCCTTGGGTGAAGAAGGAGCTCGACGTGGCAATGAATCGGGAGATCACCAGCGGCGAGGTTGTCGTGCTGCCGCTTCTCTACGAGCCGTGCGAGCTGCCAGAGTTTCTGAAAGGCAAGATGTACGCCGATTTCTCGAAACCCGAGGAGTATGAAGCGATGCTGGCAAAGCTCTTGCGCCGACTGCGGATCACCTGATGAGCGACGCACAGCCAGGCCCGAGCGAGGCAATGTTGCACGCGATGGCGGAGCTGTGGCGGCTGGCTCCGCCGGGGCCTGACAATCTCCTCGCCGCACCGGCGTTCGTGCGGCTGCGTGAAGCCTGCCGTGACGGCTATCCCAATGCCGGGAAGGAGGGGCCGACCTTCGCACTCTCGACGGCGCTGCGCTCGCTCGGTCTGCCATGCGAGCTTCGCACGGACGCGGCGCATCTCGCGTCTCCTGTCGAGGTGGCGGCGATAGGGCTCGACACAGCATTTCGCGCGACCCACGCGCGCCGTGTCCATCTCGCGCCGCTCGATCTGGCAGAGGAGCTTCCGTCCCTTGCGTTCGGGCCGGCGCGGGTTGCCCAGTTCAAGGCGGACGAGCTTCGCGCGCTCGTCGACACGACGCGGCTGAAGCGCATGTTTCAGGGCGTCGATTTCGATGCCGATCGGTTTTCGGAATTCCATTGGCTGGTGGTCGAGGAAGAGGTGGCGCTCGACAAGGAGCCGGAGGCGCGTGCCGTCCCCGTGCTGTTCATGGACATGCGGCAGGATCTCGGCCAGATCGAACCACACAAAGGGCGGTTTCCGGGTGCGCTCGAGGACGCGCTGTTCTTCTTCCTGCTGGCGCCCTGGGAAGGCTGGTCGACAATGCCGGAGGTCGACTGGCGCGGCTTCCGCGTCCCGTGGGTTTATACCGTGGACAACGACATCTTCGTGCGCCCCAGCTCACCGCCATCGTCCGATACGCTCAACTGGGAAGACCGCGTTTATGACGACGGCTATGGCGGGACGGTGGAGGTAGAGCGGCCCCTGGAATTACGGTTATCCGACGAGGCCAGGACAGAGGTGGCCGTTTGGGATCAACATCGATGGGCGATCGTGGAGCAGGCGAAGCGGACCGTCCTGTTCGAAACGCCGATCGCCCATTTCCTCGTGCGCGCATTTCTGGCCGAGGGTGTCGATGAGTTTCTGGCGCATATCACCACGATCGAGGCGGCTCTGGGCCTGCAGGCCGACTATCAGAAGAGCTTTCGCGTCGCCCCGGACCGGCACAAAAAAATGAGCCCTACGAGAAGAATGCGTGGACGGGTGGCCGGGCTGCTGGGAGATCGCGGCTATGCCGACCAGTACGAGACGCTTTTCAATGTCAGGAGCGCATTCCTGCACGGCCGCGCTATGGCGGCGATCTCGACCAGTGAACGTGTCCTGGCGCGCTCACTGGCGCGACAGGTCGTCGAAGCGCTCATCCTGGCGACTCAGGCCGGGCCGATCCCCTCACGAGAAGACTTCCTCGATGATCTGCTCGATAAAGGCGCTCCTATGATCCAGGTAGTCGCAGGGTCGCCGAACTAAGCATCGTCACCGAACCGGTCATGAAAGGCGGCTGGATAGCCCCGCCCGAGGGTCGCGAAGTCTGGCTCGCCGCCGCTATGTACGCGCAGCAGCGCTTCGGGGCCGAGGTGCGAAGAAGCGTATAGGTCGAACCCGCCCCAATCGGCGTGACAGTCGAGCGAGCGCGCATAGAGCGCGATCACCGCCTTGGCTGCTGAATAGGCGTCGGGCGTGACATTGAGGGGGACAGCGATTTCGAGGACGCGCGGGGCGCCGAGGTTCGAGAGCCTGTCGAGGATCTCGCCGTCGTCGTGATTGAAATAGGCGGATTCACCGCCCCAATGGGCGAGCAGAGAGGTCACGCCGCCATCGTCGATTCGGTGCGGGTGGGACGTCATCCAGAACTTGTCGGCTCGTGAGCCGAACTGGTCTTTGTGGAAGGGACTCGCGTCAAAGATCGCCCGGGCTTCATCGAAGCTGAAATCGCCATCCGCGACGCGGTCCGCTAGGCGCGCGCGCAAGGTTTCGAGCGTTGCCGGATAAAGCCCGTTGCTCGTGGCGGTCTCGACCTCGCGGTCGGTCATGCGCGTGTGATGCCAAGCCCGGATCGTCCGGGTTTGCATGACCGCCATCAAGTCCTCGGAGAAGCTGTAATAGGCCCCGGCATAGGGGTTGGACGGGATCGGACCCCTATGGTCCGAAGCTTCGCGCTTCAGGTAGTTCGTCCGATCCGTCGCGAAATAGTCGATGAGGAGTTGCTGCTGATCGCGCAACCCTTCCATCAAGGCCACGTCGAAGGTGTCGAGATTCCAGACGTCGATCAGCGTCGTCATTGCTCGGCCGACGCTTCCGCCAATGGCTCGGGTGCGAGGATGTCCGACGATTCCCACGCCTCTCCCTGGGGCGTGGTGACGAACTCCCGATCCCAGACGCCCCAGTTCGTCGGAAGCGGGACCTGCGCGAGGGGATTATGGACGTAGGTGAGTGGTCTGCCTTGGCGCGAAAGGTTGCCGAGCCCGACGCGCGACCAGAGAACGCCGGAGATGTCAGCGAACCGTTCGTCGAGAAAGGCCGTGCGCGGTATGGGCTCGCGTTCGCGGTCGATAAAGGGCGCTGAATGGAATCCTTCCTCGACAACATTGCCGGTCTCCCGATCGATCGTGACGAAGGCATCGCCGATTGGGAACAGCGAGGTCATGATGAGCGGCAGGGGCCTTTCGGCGACATACACACCGAAGCGGCTTGCGCTGATGGCGATGATTCGCACGTCGTCAGGGCCGATAACGCCCTGAGCAAGGTAGCGTGCGATCTTCTGCGCCTTCGTCCAGAACGCGCTCGTCGTGCGCAATTGCGCCTGGCGGATCGGCGCGGCGGAGAGACCACCACCTTCATTCATTGGGACAGGTCGCACAATTTGATCAGGGCCGGGGTCGCCCTCGTCGGGTGTGATCGCTTCGATCCAGATGCGCCGTCCCTCTTCTACGACGCACAGATCCGGTTGACCGCCGGCGCGCTGACGCTCGACGACAGGCAGCAGCGCGCGGCCCGCTTCGAGTAGCGTGCAGCCAAGGTACATTTCCCAGAACCGGCCATCGACATCGCGCGCGAAGCCCTGGGGGAAGTCCGGATCAGCATAAGGCTCATAGGTCGCCCACAGCGATTCGATCAGCTCGTGAAGCTGCTGCTCGTGGCGGGATTCCGCCGCTCTGAGATTCACGAAGCCGCGGTCGAGATTCTCTCCATCGACATCAAACAGGCGCGTCATCGGGGCTCCTACCGCAAGCCAACGACCTTGCGCCGAGCGACGGTAGGCTTGCCGGTCGGCGCGGCGACATCACCGAGATGGTGGATCGTGAATGCCGGACGAGCCGGCAGCTTCACGGTTAGTTCCAGCTTTCCGCCTATCGCCTCGACATAACTGCGAAGCGTCGAGAGATACATGTCCGCCTGCTTCTCAATCTTCGAGACCGAGGGCTGCTTGATGTTCAGCGCCGTCGCGATGTCGGCCTGGGCTTTGCCGGCAATCTGCCGCAACTCGCGGAGGCCCTCGACCTCCTGCTTCAGCTCTTCGTAGCGCGCTTCGATCTGCTCCTGCTGGTCGCGGGGTAGAGAAGCGATGATTTCGTCCAGGCTCCGGCCCATCGGATCAGTCCTTCTTTGCGGACTTCAGGTTTTCCAGATGTGCGGAAAACCGGCTGTCCGCCTTTGCAATAAGCTGCTTATAGAAGCGCTTCTGGCTGCCGCCGGATTTGTCGCCCGCGACGAGAAGGATGGCCTTCCGTTCGGGATCAAAGGCGAAGGCAGCACGCCATTCGCCGTCGGCGGCCGAGAAGCGCATCTCCTTCATGTTGGCGTGTTTCGAGCCTTTGAGCGTGTCGGCATAGGGCCGACCGAGCTGCGGGCCGTATTCGCCTAGCAGCTTCGCGACCGCCAGCAATTCGGTCTGGACCTCGCGCTCGAAAGCCAGAAACTCCGCCTCGAAGGCATCATGCAGTCTGACGTTCCAAGTCATATAGCCTCCAAGCTATGTGGAGTCAATGGTGAGCTGGATCGCATCAGTTGCCGCCCTCGGCTACGCCGGCCTGACGCAGCAGGTCGCCAAGATTGGCTCCGCTGATCCGGCAGCGCGCGATAACGCGGTCAAAGGAGCGGACACGGCCGCCGCGCCCGCGCTCGGATGTGCATATGACCTCGCGCTGTAGGGCCAGGCGTTCGAGCGCCGCCTTGGCCGCGGGACCGCCGGGAGTGTGTAGCTCCGGGGCGTTGAAATCGGCGAGGCGGACTTCAATCCACTCATTGGGGTCCGCCGTTCGCCCGACACAGAGACCGTCGCCATCTCCCACATATCGGACGATGCCGGAGAACTGGACGCCGGCCCGCGTGGGGAGAGTGCCTTCGCACGGATCTGCATGGGCCGGCGCGGCGTAGCAGAGCGTCGCGGTCGCGGCGGCCAACACGAGAAGCCGACCGCTCACGCTGCCTTCTTCAAGGCGTCGGCACCTTTCTTCTTCGCCAGCATCGCGCGGACGAACTTGTCCCACTTCGCCATGCCGGCACGCTTCTCGGGCATGTAGTTCCAGCGGTCGTAGTTCTTGGAGCTGACGTCCTGAAGCGCGTGGTTCTGGAGACGATCGCGGATTTCCTTGGAGACACCGGCCTTGCCGGCGAGTGTCTTGAAGGTCCGACGGAGATCGCGGTTCGTCACATAGGGGATTACGCCGCGATCGCGCTGGCGCCACATGAACGAGTAAAGCGTACCGTGACTGACAGGCTTCGACGGGTCAGTCGCAGAGGGGAAGAACCAGCCATATTCGTTCGGTTTGATGGATTCGATCAGTTCGGCGGCGAGCGACGGCACCGGGACGGCGTGCGGCTGAAGGTTCTTGGTCTTTGACCAGTCGATGATCCGCTCCTTGGTATCCCATTGGTCGATATGGAAGCGAGCGATCTCCTCGACCCGCTGCCCGGTCAGCATGAGAAGCTGCACGGCGCGCAGATAAGAAGGAGTGACAGGCGTGTCAGGGCATTCCAGCCAGCGATAAAGCCGCACGAATTCGTCTTCGTCGAGCCAGCGAGTGCCCTGGACCTTGGGCTCGGTTGGAATGCCCGTGGCTGGATTGAAGGGAATCCGGAAACGACGTGGCGAAGTGTTCCGATAGTCGTTGTCGGACTTCATGCCCCAGCCAAAGGCTGCGTGAATATAGCCGCGGACATGGTCGGCCATCGCCCGCGCGCCACGGTCGTAGATTGGTCGGATCACTTCGACGATCTCATCGGGCTCGATCTCGCGCGCAAGACGGTTGCGGCCAAGCGTGTCGGCGATCTTGTTCATGCCTTTTTCCGTTTCCTTCCACGACGGCTTGCCTGCGCTCTTGAGCGAGGCGACATAGCCCTCGAACAGGTCGGCGACAGTTCCGGGCCGCGTATCGGTCGCGATCCTGATGCTCCGGCCTTTCTGGATGACGTCGGCGTAGTCGCGCTTGTAGATCTCGCGCGCTTCGGCGAGCGACATGGACGGGTAGGCGCCGATCTTCTTCTTGATGCGCTTACCGTCGCGCCATTGCTGCGCCATCCAGTCGGCGGTTACGCGCTTAGGCATGGGCTTCAGGACGAGGACAAGCCTCCCGGTCCCGCGCCCTTCGCCGTCGGCAAGGTTTTCTTGTTTCTGGCTCGCTTCGACGCGCTTCAACGCATGTCGGATCGCGGTATCGGTCAGGCTTGGCATCACGTTTCTCCTGTCCCGCAACTGGGATCGGTCAAGGAGAAACGGGGATCGTTTGCTGGGAGCGGAATGCCGTTTCCTACCCCTTAAACCGCCCCCAGTTTGCCAAAACCGCCCCCACTACGCAAGACCAAAAATACGCGAATTTCCTAGTGATTCTGCGTGCTTGTGCGTGATCCAACGTGATCGATTTGAGCGAGTGGGATGGTTGTGGACGAGCACGATGGCCGTCGCGGACAACTCCAACGCCCGTTTGATGACCTCGCGCGGATAGACGGGCGTATGGTCGACGGTGCCGGTCTGCTGCACTTCGTCGGCGATGAGCGCGTTCTTCTTGTCGAGGAACAGGATGCGGAAGTGCTCGCGCTCCTCAAAGGCCATCGCGGCCTTGCAATAGGCAAGCACCTGCGTCCACGAAGACAGCACCTCGCGGCCCTTCAGGTCGCTGAGCACCATGCGCTGAGCCGACGCCGCGATGATCTTGAGATCAAGCGCCACCGCAGGGCCGATGCCCTTGACCTCCTGCAACAGATTGACCGGCGCGCCGAGAACCTCGGCCAGCGTGCCAAAGCGGGCAAGCAGCGCCTTGGAGATCGGCTTGGTATCGGAGCGTGGGATCAATCGGAAAAGCAGAAGTTCGAGCAGTTCGTAATCGGGCAGGGCGCCATGCCCGGCACTGACGAAACGCTCCCGCAACCGGTCGCGATGGCCGAGATAGTGCGGCTTTTCCTCGACTGCCTTTGCCTTGCCCAGTCCAAGCGCCGGCTGCTCCGCGAGGAAACCGCGCGCGTCGTCGTGATTGTCGTCCATATGCCCCCGCACAGAACACTGCCTGGCGGAATCGCCACCCTGCTGAGGATACTATGCCGGCAGGCCGGGGCGATCGAGACCTTTGGGGGAGAGCGTAAAGATTTCGCAGCCGGTCTCGGTGACGCCGATCGTGTGCTCGTACTGCGCAGACAACGAACGGTCGCGCGTCACCGCCGTCCAGCCGTCCGACAAAACCTTCACGTGCGCCCGGCCGAGGTTGATCATCGGCTCGACGGTGAAGATCATGCCCGCCCGCATTTCCACACCTTCGCTGGAATTGCCGTAGTGCAGGATATTGGGCGCGTCGTGGAAGAGCTGGCCGACGCCATGGCCACAGAAGTCACGCACGACCGAGCAACGCTCGCCTTCGGCAAAACTCTGGATGGCCGCGCCGATGGCGCCCGTGCGCACGCCCGGCTTGATGACCGCGATGCCGCGCATCAGGCATTCATGCGTGACTTCCAGCAGGCGCTCGGAGGCGCGCTTGATCTGGCCGACAGGGTACATGCGGCTGGAATCGCCGTGCCAGCCGTCGAGGATGTAGGTGACGTCGATGTTGACGATGTCGCCTTCGCGCAGCGGCTTGTCGTCGGGAATGCCATGGCAGACGACGTGGTTGATCGAGGTGCAAGACGACTTGGTGTAGCCGCGATAGTTCAGCGTGGCCGGAATGGCGCCGTGGTCCATGCCGAATTCGAACACGAAGCGGTCGATGGCGTTGGTGGTGACGCCCGGATGGACCCTATCCACAAGTTCGTCGAGGCAGCGTGCGGTCAGGTCGCAGGCCTTGCGCATGCCAGCGAAGCCCTCCGCGCCATAGAGGCGGATCTGTCCCGTGTTTCTGAGCGGTGCGGTTTCTGCGTCGAGATAGGTAATCATGGGCTTCGGACGAAAGGGTGGGCGGCAACTGCCCCATCATGTGACACCGATTGCGCCCTTCTTCAACCTTTCGTGTAGGTTCAACTCGCCAAAAGCGCAGCTTTCGCGGGCCTGTGCATTCGGCCAAACGCATTGGCGACACAATTGCGCGGCACAGCAGGGGCAGCGCAGCATCGTTCATTGGCCGGTCTTGGCACCGGCCTCGCGCAGTAAATTCGAAGAGGCATGGGATGCATAAGCTGCAATTCGCGGTGCCGGTTCGCATTTCGCCATCTGTCGGCGAGCCCGTCGAGGAAATCTACAGCGTCGAGCAGGCACTGGATTTTCTGCAGGGCTGGCCGGTGGGGCGGCAGGGACCGATTTACCAATTGGCGTTCGACGCTTGCTTTGGAGCGAGCGTGGATATCGCCTCGACCGAAGAAGCCTGCAAGGCATTCACAGCTTTTTGCCGGGTCTGCGGCCTGCTGGCCAAAGACATGATGCTGCCGGAAACGGGCAGGCAAAGCATTGGAACACGCCTGAACTAAGCACAAATCGGGGCTGTCGGCGCGGCTCCGAACGCGCACCGTGAATTCGATAAAAATTTAATAAAATCAATAGGTTATTTAAGACTTATCTGCCTGTTTATATTAAGTCTCCGGCGATCAGAATCACCAAGCTTCGCTTCCAACCAGTGTTGGAAAGCAGGAAGCGGTGCGCGAGAAGCGGTTCAGTCTCATGTTGGAACCTACGGACCTTTGGGCCGTATGGGATTCCGTTGATGAGACGCCTGCGGTGTTCGGCGACCGGGTGCTGGCGGGCATGAACGAGGCCGAAGCGCTGTCGGCCTGTGATGTATTGAACGGCATCCACGAACATCGTCGCTGGCCGCGCACTGGCGGCTATGTGCCGGAAGCGTTTCGCAGGCCGCCGCCACCCCCGCCGCCGCCGGTTCGCCGCCCTCCGCCAGAAAGGGTGCGTCTCGAGGTCTCGCTGGAGCCGGAAGTGATCGCCAAGTTCATGGCGATCGGGCCGGGCTGGCAGGCGCGCATGAACGACGTGCTGAAAGAGGCCAAGATCTAGGGTCAGGACCTATTAATCTGGCTAAAATGGTCGGAGCGGATTTGCACGGGCTACAGTGTCGCAAAGCCTTGAAAGGCTTCAGCCTTCCAGCGGCTTCGCTCCTCTTATCCGCACAAATCCGCTCCGACCATTTTAGCCAGATTAATAGGTCCTGACCCTAGCTTTGGAATCCGGCGCAACTTTACTTGAGGTAAATTAAGTTGCTTTCCATTATCGTTTGGCTACTCTTGCCGCAGGCGTTCGTGCCTCAGCATGACAACGGGAGAGCCTTATCATGTCACGCAAGACTATCCTCAAGTTCGGCAAGGTGGAGAATGCCGATCCCAATGACCTGCCCGGCTGGAAGGTTATCGAGGGAAAGCCGACGATGAAGACAGCCGTCCAGCACACCACTGCGGACGGCAAGGTGCTTTCGGGAACCTGGCAGGCAACGCCGGGCACCTATCATGCCACCTACACCGACTATGAGTTCGTGCACATGATTTCGGGCCGCATCATTATTACGCCGGATGGCGGTGAGCCGGTCGAAGTTGGGCCGGGCGATGCCTTCGTGGTGGAAGCCGATTTCAAGGGCACCTGGAAAATCATCGAGCCGGTGACCAAGCATTTCGTCGTCACCCTCGGCTGAAGCCAATCTGGCCGAAGCGCAGGGAAAACGGTTCATGGGGCCGGCATTGTGCCAGCCCCATGGTTGTTGAACGGCGTTTGTCAGGCGAACTTCTTCGACTTTAGCGTCATAAGCGTCGGCATGTTTGCAATTTCCGCGCCGTCAGGATATGGCTAAATCATTCGAAACAGTGGCGTTTCCAAGTTGAGCTGCGCATCAGTTGCGCGCAGCTTGTGAAAGGCTACGCCGACTTGGAACCGCGTGATGGATGGCGTGTTTTCTCATGGTCGGTAATTCGTGGCGCATCGGTGCTCTGTTTTCCCGCAGCGGCGTAACGGCTGCGGCGGAAATCGCCGAGGCCAACGGAACCCTGCTCGCGACCGAGGAAATCAACGCATCCGGCGGTGTGCTGGGCCGCCCGCTGGAGCCGGTTTTTCATGATCCTGGCTGCTCCGCGGAGCAGTATCGCGATCTCACCGTGCGCCTTCTGACCCAGGAAAACATCAAGTCGATCTTCGGCTGCTACATGTCCACGGCCCGCAAATCCGTCCTGCCTGAGATCGAAGCCTATCGCGGCCTATTGTTCTATCCGACCTTCTACGAGGGTTTTGAATATTCCAAGCGCTGCTTCTACACGGGCTCGTCGTCGAACCAGAACGCCGTGCAACTTGCCCGCTACCTGATCGAGAACTTCGGCACCCGGATACTTCTGGTCGGCTCCAACTACGTGTTTCCGTATGAGTACAATCGCGTCGTCACGGACCTGGTGGTGCGTGCAAACAGCAGCATCGTCGCCGAGCTTTACGTACCAGTCGATCCGGTGCGCAAGGATTTCGACCGTATTATCAAGCAGATACGCAATCTGAAGCCTGACGTGGTCGTCTCCACCGTCGTCGGAACCGGCGCCATCATGCTCTATGAAGCCTACAAGGAGGCGGGTTTCGATTCGAGCGTCGTGCCGATCGCCAGCCTGACCACGACCGAAGCCGAAGTGGCGCAGATGTCGCCGGAAGTCGTTGCTGGGCATCTGACCTCGGCGTCGTTTTTCGAAACGCTCGACACGCCGCAGGCGAAAAAGTTTGTCGCCGCCTTCAAGAAGCGCTTCGGCGCCGATGCGCCGGTAACCGCCAGCGCCGAGGCTGCCTATTTCCAGGTTCATCTCTACGCCAAGGCATTGGCGTTGGCGGGTACGGACGACCCCGACATGATCGCTGCGCGCCTGCCGGGATTGGAATTCGATGCGCCGCAGGGTCCGGTCCGGATCGATCCCGACAACCACCACACCGAGCTGTGGTCCAGCATCGGACGCATCAACGATGCGGGCAAGTTCGACATAGTGTGGCGGTCGGAAACGCGGATCAAACCCGATCCGTATTTCGTGACAACCTCGCTGAATGACTGGAAAGCATCGCACCATCGGCCAAGACTAAAAGCTTAGCGGGCTCCGACGTTGCCAACCAAGATACTCGAAGATCTGAAGGGCCTGCATGTCCAGGTCATCCACCCACCCGACAAGGAGGGCGTGGCGCTCGTTGAGCATCTTGGCCGTATCGGCTGCAATTGCGAGACCACCTGGCCGCTGCCGGCGACGATAAGCCCGTCGGCCGCAGTGGTGCTGATCTCGATCGAGCGCGAGAATCGCGAAAAGATCCTGCGGCTGTTCCGCAGCAGCCAACCCACCGATCCGGCCCTTCTCGCGGTCGTGACATTCGAAGACCCCAGCACTTTGCAACTGGTGTTGGAATGCGGGGCGCTGGCGGTGATCGAGCGGCCCATCCGGCCGTTCGGACTGTTGACCAATCTGACCATTGCCCGTTCGCTGTGGCTAGAGCGCCGCGATGCGGGCAAACGGATACGCAAGCTCGAACGCAAGCTCGCCGGCAACAACCGCACGCTCAAGGCCAAGAGCATCCTCATGGAAACGCAGGGCCTGAGCGAGCAGGAAGCCTATGAGAGCATTCGCAAGCAGGCCATGGCCAAGCGCATATCGATGGACGAACTTGCGGCCGCGATAATTAATGCGCATGAGCTCTTGACGTTCAAGGATTTGCGTGACTAGATGAAACAGAATTGATGCACAGTGAAATTGTGCATCTCGCTGGTGCCAGACAATGATGTCGGCACTATCAGGCTGGGTAGCCCGCATATCCCTGTGAAGGGGGTGGCGGGTTTTTTGCTTTTTGGCGACGGCGACAACGGCGTTACTGCCGCAGCGTTGAGCCAGGCCCATTTGGCGCTGAAGATCTGTTGAGGCGCGTGTCGGGCCAGGCTTCGTTACTTGAGTTCATGTCGGCAAAGCCGGCTGATACTTGTCTGTTGTTCAGGCAAGTAATGGATTTCCTGTGTCGTATTTGAAGGGAGAATTGTCGATCTAGAAGAATAGCTCATTCCGAGTGCAAAAAAATCAAACAGGGAACTATGCACTTAATTTTCGGTATAAGCGCCATGTGGAGGAAAAATGACTAAGCAAACTCGTCGTACTTTCTTGAAAGTATCTACCCTTGCTGCCGCGGGATTGGCCACGCCATCCATTTTGCGGCTTGGAGACAGGGCTTGGGCCGCCGATGAAATTCCGGTCGGCATCATGTATTCTCTTACCGGCACCACCGCCATCGTTGAAAAGTCGATGAACCAGTGCGCCCAGATGGCCATTGATGAAATCAATGCCAAGGGCGGCGTTCTCGGCAAGAAGCTGCGCCCGATCATCGAAGATCCGGCATCCGAGCCGCGCATCTACGGCGAAAAGGCCCGCAAGCTCACCATCGAAGACCAGGTGCCGGTGATTTTCGGTTGCTACACCACGGCGAGCCGCAAGGCTGTGCTGCCGGTTGTCGAAAAGCGCAACGGCCTGCTCGTCTGGCCGACCTGGTACGAAGGCGAAGAGTGCTCGAAGAACGTGCTCTATGCAGGTTCCGCGGTGCCGAACCAGCAGCTCGAGAACTCCATTCCGTGGCTGCAGAAGACGCTCGGCAAGAACAAGCTGTTCATCGTCGGCTCGGACTACGCGTTCCCGCGCGGCATGGGCAAGACCACGAAGACCATTTGCCAGGGTATCGGCATGGAAGTTGTCGGCGACGAGTACCTGCCGCTTGGCCACACCGAATGGGCTTCGATGGTTTCGAAAATCGGCTCCAGCGGCGCCGATGTGATCTTCTCCAACGTCGTCGGCGATTCCATCGTGGCGTTCTATCGCGAGCTTCGTAACCAAGGTTACGACTTCGAGAAGCTGCCTCTGTGCGCATCGACCACCACCGAGGTCGAGATCAAGGCGATGGGTCCGGAATATGCGCTCGGAAGCTATGTTTCCCTGCCGTACTTCCAGACGGTCGATACGCCGCAGAACAAGACCTTTGTCGAGGCGTTCAAGGCCTATGCCGGTGCGGATTCCGTGACCCACGCCGCCATGGAGGCCGTGTACGTTGGCGTTAACATGTGGGCGATGGCTGCGGAAAAGGCTGGCGACGTATCGCCAGAAGCTGTTGTTGCCAATGCTGGTGGCCTGTCGTTCGACGCACCGCAGGGCAAGGTCACCATCGATCCGCAAAACCTGCACAGCTTCCTGACGCCACGTATCGGCAAGACCAGGGCTGACGGCCTGCTGGACATCGTCGACCAGTATGCAGAGCCACTGCAGCCGCTGCCGTATTCAAGCGTCGGCGAAACTGCGGACAAGCGCATTTGCACCACTTCGGGCGCGACACTCTAGCGCTTTCATCGACAAGCGTCGGCCGGTGCAGCGAGTGCGCCGGCCGCAATTTCGCAACAGTCGGGCAGAAGCATGGAAACGTTTGTAATCGGCCTGAGCATAGGCTCCATCCTGTTCATGGTGGCCCTCGGCTTGGCCATCATCTACGGGACAATGAAGGTCATCAATCTTGCCCATGGCGAGATGGTGATGATCGGTGCGTACACCACGGTGCTCGCAACCAAGCATCTCGGCTTCAATCTCTACCTTTGCATACCGCTCGCTTTCCTGGTTACGGCTGCATTCGGCTATGTGATTGAACGCACGGTCGTGCGTCGTCTCTACGGGCGGCTTCTCGACACCTTGCTTGCGACCTGGGGCATTGCGCTCATCCTGCAGCAGCTCATTCGCATCCACTTCGGCCTTGCGCTGTTCGGCATCCACATCGATGGACTGGGGTCCGACCTGCAGAACGTTCCCGTTCCTTCGGAATTGCAGCAGGCTTTCCAGTTCCTTGGCGCCAACATTCCGGTTTATCGAGCCTTCATCTTCGTGATGGCCTTGGTGCTGGGCGCCGTCAGCTGGTGGCTGATCTTCAAGACCCGGTTCGGAAGCCAGTTGCGGGCGGTATCGGTCGCCAGAAACACGGCTGCCGCCTGTGGCATCAACGACAAGCGCGTCAACACGCTGGCGTTTGCCTACGGTTCGGGATTGGCCGGCATCGCAGGTGTTCTGGTGTCGGGTTTCAAGACCGTTTCGCCTGACATGGGCACGCCTTATGTCGTCGACGCCTTCCTGGTTGTCGTCGCCGGCGGCGTTGGCCATCTCATGGGAACGCTCTTGTCAGCGGGCATCCTTGGCGAAGTGCAGAGCTTCGTCGCAACCTGGCTCAACGACGTTTACGGGCGCACAGTGCTCTTCACCGTCGTCATCCTGATCCTTCTGTTCAAGCCGCAAGGCCTCTTCGTGACCAAAAGCCGCTGACGATAGTCGGCGGCCGGTCAACCACGAGAATGGTGGAAGAACGTATGACTTACAGATCAGCCTCTCTGGTGGCGTATGTGGCCTTCTTTGCGCTGCTTATGGTGCTGCCTTTTTTCCTGAACAGTTTCTGGACCAACCGGATGGCCACCTATCTGGTTTACTCCATCTGCGCGCTCGGCATTGCCATGTCTTGGGGCTATGCCGGCATCCTCAGCCTCGGGCAGGGGCTCTTTTTCGGCATGGGCGCCTACATGCTCGCCATGTCATTGACGCTGGCCGATCCGAGCAACAATCCGGTGCCTGAACTCATGCTGCTCAACATGGAGCCCGACGCGGTTCGCGATCTTTGCTGCGTGACCACCGGCTCGTTCCTCTGGATACCGTTTCGATGGGTCACGGTCGGCCTCCTTGCAGGCATAGTTGTTCCCTGCATTCTGGCGGCGCTCATCGGCTACGTCATGTTCAAGCGGCGCACCACCGGCGTCTATGTCTCGATCATCACGCTTGCTTTCGCGCTCATCGGCCAGTTGCTCATCATCAACAACCAGCCTTTGACCGGCGGTTTCAATGGTCTCGCCAGCCTGGCCGCGCTTGAAGTCGCGGGCTTCGAGTTCGATCCTTACGGACCGAGCGTCTACTATCTGGTGACGTTCACCTTGCTCGCGGTCACGCTTCTGGCGCGCTACCTTTTGTCCGGGCGGGTTGGGCAGGTGCTGAAGGCCATTCGCGAAGACGAGGCGCGAGCCCGCTACCTCGGCTACGACGTGGAGAACTACAAGCTCTTCATCTTCTGCGTCTCGGCAGGCGTGGCAGGTCTTGCCGGCATGCTGTTTACGGTGACGTCCGAGTTCGCCGCACCCTCGCTGATGGCCACGTCCTTCAGCATCTCGATGGTAATCTGGGCTGCGACCGGCGGGCGAGCATCGCTTCTCGGCGCTTGCATCGGCGCGCTCATCGTCAACTTCATCGGCTCGCTGGCCAGCGAAAGCGCGACTTTCCAGCCGGTCTGGCCGATCATTCTCGGTGGGCTTTTCGTCTTCGTCGTGCTGGTCATGCCGAATGGCATCGCCGGCCTGTTCAAGGACTTCTTCGACCGTCGCTCGGCCTCTGCAAACGATGGCCGCGCCGTCCCCGCAACTGCTGAGGGAAGCTAATGCTGATGACTGCAATTGATGGCAAACAGGCGTTCGAGCCGGTGGCATCGCCGATCCTTCGGACCCGCAACCTGACGGTGCGTTTCGACGAGTTCCCGGCCGTTCGCGACGTCAATCTCGACATTGCCGATGGCGAACTGCGCGTCGTAATCGGGGCCAACGGTGCGGGGAAGTCGACGCTGCTCGACCTCCTTTGCGGCAAGACCCTGCCGTCGGAAGGCGAAATCTGGCTGCGCGACAAAAACATTGCCGGCATCGGTGAAGCGGCGATTGCCCGCAGCGGCATCGGCCGCAAGTTCCAGACGCCGACCGTGTTCAAGGACATGACCGTTCTCGAAAACCTGCAGGTGGCGAGCAATCGGCGCGTTCGCGTGTTCGAAAACCTGTTCGAGCGCATCGCCGGCAAGGCCAATGAGCGCGAGGCGGCGGTGGCGGAACGAACCGGACTGCAGGATTCGCTGAGCCGGCGAGCCTCGGAGCTTTCGCACGGCCAGTTGCAATGGCTGGAGCTTGCCATGGTGCTGAGTCAGGAGCCGAAGATCATCCTTCTGGACGAGCCGGCCGCCGGCATGACGGCTGCCGAAACCGACAAGACGGCCGGTCTGCTGCTCGATCTCGCCGGCGACCACACGGTGCTGGTGATCGAACACGACATGGCGTTCGTGCGCCAGATTTGCCGAACGATTACCGTGATGCACCAGGGCGCGGTTCTGGCCGAAGGAACGGCGGAAGAAATCGAGCACAATCCTGCAGTCATCGAAGCATATCTCGGATCGGCGACGCTCAGCCATGCTTAAATTCTCGAACCTCAACGTGTTCTACGGAACCAGCCACATCATCCACGGCCTCGACATGGAGGTCCGCAAGGGCGAGACCTTCTGTCTTCTCGGGCGAAACGGGGTGGGCAAGACCACGCTGTTGCGCAGCCTGCTTGGCATTGATGTGCGCACCACGGGCAGCATCAAGTTCGAGGGCGACGAGATCAGCCGCGATCTCACCTATGAGCGGGCCAGGAAAGGCATCGGCTACGTGCCGCAAGGGCGTGAGATCGTTCCCGGTCTCAGCGTGCTCGACAATATCCTGCTCGGCTGCAACGCACGGAAGGACGGTCAGGCATCGGTGCCCGACCTGGTCTGGACGCTGTTTCCGTTCCTCAAGGAACATCTCAACCGGCGCGGCACGAACCTTTCCGGCGGACAGCAGCAGCAATTGGCAATTGCGCGCGCGCTGGCGACGGACCCCAGCATCCTCGTGCTTGACGAGCCGACCGAAGGCATCCAGCCCAACATCGTCGAGGATATCGAAAAGGCGATCATCTCGCTCAATCGCGACCACGGATTGACCATCATCCTGGTCGAGCAGAAAATCCGTTTCGCAAGAACCGCCGCGCATCGCTTTGCCATTCTTGAAAAGGGCCGCATCGCCGCCGCTGGCGACACGGCCGAACTCAGCAACGACCTTATCCGCAAGCATATGAGCCTTTGATGATGGATGCTTCGAGGCTTCTACAGAAAGGACAGCGCAATGCTTCGAGTTGAAAGTGTGTTGGGTAGCCGCGCGGATGCGGCTTTGCATCATGCTATTCACCATCTTGAGCATCACGGGGCGGTGGAGTTCGTCGGCATCGCGCCGGTCGACCTCGACCGCCGACGCCTTTTGGCGCGCACCGACGGCGGCGAGGAAGTGGCGATTGCGTTGCCGCGCGACCAGAAGCTCTACGATGGAGCGGTGCTGCTTCTGGACGACCACCGCGCGGTCATCGTGCGGGCAGGGGTGCAGCGCTGGCTGCGCGTGAAACCTGCCACATCGAGCGATGCGCTCGAACTTGGCTACCACGCCGGCAACCTGCACTGGCGGGTGCGCTTCGACGGCACCGATCTCCTGATTGCGCTGGACGGTCCTGCGGCCACTTATGCTGCGCGCATCGAGCCGATGATCAGCGCAAACAGGGTGACGTTGTCGGAGGAGGATGAATGAGCATCGGCATCGACAGCACGCTACTTGTTGCCTTGCAGCATGCCGACAGCCAGTTTCCCTCTGGCGGCTTTGCTTTCTCGCAAGGGCTGGAAGCGTCGTCGCAGCTATCCGCCCGGCTTGGACCGTGCAATTTCGAGGACTTCCTGGAAACGCAGCTTCGGCATCGCTGGGCGTCCGCCGACCGCGTGGCGCTGGCGCGTGCGCACCGGCTAGCCGGTGATGCGGAGAAACTTGCGGAACTCGATTTCGAAGTCGAGGCATCCACCTTCATCGAGGGGTTGCGCGCTGGGTCGCGCCGCAATGGCGTCGCGCTTTTGACGACGCACAGCCGCATCGGCACGACGGGTGCCAGCGCCTATCGCGCCTTGATCGCGGAGGGCAAGGCGCTTGGCCATCTCGCCGTTGTGCAAGGGCTGTTGTGGCGGCAACTGGGGCTCGACGAACCGACAGCCATCGCCATGGGCGGCTATCAGGCAGCGGCATCGCTGGCGACGGCTGCTGTCCGGCTCGGGCTCGTCGGCGCAATCCAGTCCCAGGCCCTGCTGGGAAAAGCGCTGACCATTATTTCCGAGGTCTCGCCGGCACCGATCGCCGATGACGAACCCATTCGTTCATTCACCCCACTGGCCGAAATCGCGGTTGCCCTGCATGGCGCGAGCGGCCAACGCCTGTTTTCGAACTGAGCATGTAGACGAGGACTTGGACCCATGCTTCTGACACCGACTGAGCTTGAGAGACTGACGATCTTCACGGCCGCCGAGCTGGCCCGTAAACGCCAAGGGAGGGGGCTGAAGCTCAACTATCCCGAAGCGGTCGCCATCATCTCGGATGCCATCCTCGAAGGCGCGCGCGACGGGCGCTCGGTGGCGGAGATGATGTCGTTCGGGTCGCAGATCCTCACGCAGAGCGATGTCATGCCGGGCGTGGCGGCGATGCTGCCGGTCCTGCAGGTAGAAGCTACCTTCCCGGATGGGACCAAGCTGGTCACGGTCCATGAGCCGTTGAGGCCGGCGCCGGGAGCCGAGGTCGATGCACTCGAACCCGGCCGCATCATTGCCGCTGAAGGCGAGATCGAACTCAACGCCGGACGACCGAAGGCTACGATCAAGGTTGTCAACACGGGTGACCGGCCGGTCCAGATCGGCTCGCACTACCACTTCTTCGAGGCCAACAAGGCGCTGGAATTCGACCGCGAGGCCGCCTTTGGCATGCGGCTCGACATTCCGGCCGGTACCGCTGTCCGACTTGAGCCGGGCCAGGAGAAGGAAGTCACGCTGACCACCTTTGGCGGTCGCCAGGTGATGGGTGGCCTGAACGGGCTGACCGGCGGTTCGGCCAAGGATGCGAAAGTAAAGAAGGCTGCGCTTGAGCGCGCCAAGGCCGCCGGCTTCCGCGGCGCGTAACCGAGAGGGGAGATCGATCATGGCGATATTGTCACGTCGCGACTATGCCGCAATGTACGGCCCTACGACCGGGGACGGGGTGCGGCTGGGCGACACTGAACTGGTTGCGGTTATCGAAAAGGACTACGCCGTTTACGGCGATGAGTGCCTGCATGGCGGCGGCAAGACGCTGCGCGATGGCGCGGGCCTCGCTGCCGGCATCACCAGCACCGAAGGCGCGCTCGACTTCCTTTTGTGCAACGTCACTGTCATCGATGCCGTGGTCGGTATCGTAAAGGGTGATCTGGGCATCAAGGACGGCAAGATCGTCGGCATCGGCAAGGCCGGCAATCCGGACGTCATGGATGGTGTCGATCCGCGGCTGATCGTGTCGGCAGCAACGACCGTGCGTGACTGCGAAGGCCTGATTGCAACCGCTGGTGCACTCGACGTCCACGTCCATTTCGACAGCGCGCAATTGTGCGAACATGCGATCTCCTCCGGCATCACCACCATGCTGGGCGGTTCGCTGGGGCCGATCACGGTCGGCATCGACTGCGGCGGTCCGTTCAACGTCGGCAAGATGCTGCAAGCGGCCGAGCAGTGGCCGATCAATTTCGGCTTCCTGGGACGTGGCAATTCCCACAAGCCCGCATCGCTGGTGGAACAGCTTGAGACGGGTTGCCTCGGCCTGAAGCTTCACGAGGACTGGGGCACCATGCCGGCCTCGATCGACACGTGTCTCACGGTGGCCGACCGGATGGATTTCCCCGTCCAGATCCACACCGATACGCTGAACGAATCCGGCTTCCTCGAGGACACGCTGGCCGCCATCAAGGGCCGCACCATCCATATGTATCATACCGAAGGCGCCGGTGGCGGCCACGCGCCAGACATCATCCGCGTTGCCGGCGTGCCGTGGTGCCTGCCGTCTTCGACCAATCCGACCAACCCCTATACGGTCAACACCTTCGACGAACATCTCGACATGACGATGGTGTGCCACCATCTCAATCCGGCCATCCCGGAAGACGTGGCCTTCGCCGAAAGCCGCATCCGCGCCCAGACCATCGCAGCCGAGGATGTCCTGCACGACATTGGCGCAATCTCGATGCTGGGCTCCGACAGCCAGGGCATGGGGCGCATCAATGAGGTCATCTGCCGCACCTGGCAGCTTGCCGACAAGATGAAGAAGCAGCGCGGCCGCCTGCCGGAAGAATCGACCAAGTTCGGCGACAATGAACGTATCAAGCGCTACGTCGCGAAATACACCATCAACGCCGCGCGCACCTTCGGCATCGCCGACCACATCGGCTCGCTCGAAGACGGGAAGATGGCCGATATCGTCATCTGGCGTCCGGCCTTCTTCGGCATCAAACCGGAGCTGGTCATCAAGGGCGGCTTCATCGCCTGGGGCGCCATGGGCGACAGCGCCGCCTCGCTGATGACCTGCGAGCCGCTGCAACTTCGCCCTCAGTGGGGAGCGTTCGGCCGCGCCAAGCAGGCGCTTTCTGCCTGCTTCGTCAATCCGGCTGCGATCTCGCGCGGCATCGGCCAGGAACTCGACCTGAAGAAGGCGCTGCTGCCGTCTCGCGGTTCGCGCGGCCTGTCGAAGGACGACATGCTGCACAACAACATCTGTCCGGATATTCGCGTCGATCCGCAGACCTTCGACGTGTTCGTGGATGGCAAGCTCGCCACCTGCGAACCCGCGACCGAACTGCCGCTGGCGCAGCGCTACATGCTGAGGTGATGTGATGAACATGCAACCGGATGTTTCTGTTTCCTCCTCGTCGCGCGTCGGGGCCGCACGCGTCGGCATCGGCGGTCCGGTCGG
>MKRZ01000054.1:27666-31338 GCA_001897075.1 Mesorhizobium sp. 61-13
GGATCTGGTCGATTGGTGGATGTTCGTCATCGATGTTGCCGGCGGCGACGACATTCCACGCAAGAACGGGCCGGGCGTTCTCAAGTGCGACCTTCTGGTGGTCAACAAGACCGATCTTGCACCGCATGTCGGCGTCGATCTTGAACAGATGGAGCGCGATGCTGCCAAGGCGCGGGCAGGGCGGCCGATGGTTCTCACCAACTGTCGGGCGGGCGAGGGCATCGACGCCATCGTCGACCAGATACTCGCGAGCGTGCTGTTCAGATGACCAGTCATTGGCCTCAGTTGCACACGACCTCGACGCTGCACCCGGCGGTTTCGGGCGGCAAGGCTGGGCGTTTCGAACTTTCATTGCAGCGGCACGGCGAACAGACGCGCATCGGACGTCAGTTCATCTCATATCCGTTCCACCTGACGCGGCCGTTTTCGTTCGACCTGGCAATTCCGTCGCTGACAACGGTTTACCAGCAGTCGTCGTCGGGCGGACTCTACCGGGCCGAGCAACTGACCAGCCGCTTCGAGCTTGCTGAACACAGCGCAGCTCACGTGACCACGCAGGCCGCCACGGTCGTCCACCATTGCCATGACGAGCCGGCCCGCTTGTCCACCGACATCCGGCTGGAGCAGGGCGCATTCCTGGCGTTGACGCCCGACCCGCTGGTGCTGTTTCCCGGGGCGTCCTGCGCCACATCGATCAAGGCTGAGCTTGCGCCGGGTTCCGTGCTGCTGCTGGCCGATGCCTTTGCCTGTCACGACCCCGTCGGGCAGCAGCGCCTGTTCGACCGGCTCGACAGCGATGTCCTGCTACGCGACCAGTCCGGCAAGCTTCTCGTCCGCGACAGCTTCGCCATTACCGGCGCGGCACTTGCTACATCGGCGTCACCGGTCGGTTCGTGGCGCGTTGTTTCCAACTACATGATCGCCGGCGATACGGAACGGCTCCCGCGCCGCGAGGCTCTGGACGAACTCTGCGCCATGGCGGGGCTCGTTGCAGGCGTCACCGAGCTTCCCAACCGGGCGGGATGGGGCATCCGTTGCCTTTCTGCCGACGCTATTGCTGCGCGCGGCTTTGCCGAACGCCTGTTTTCGCTTTCAGTCGAAGCGGCTTTCGGCGTGTTGCCGGCACTGCGTCGAAAATAGGAAGGCTGACGCCATGTTCATCGACAACAACCCGATTGCAAGGAGACCGAAAATGAAGAGAACCTCTCTTACCGCCTTTGCTGCCGCGGCAGTCCTTGCCGCAAGCTCGACAGTTGCCAGCGCCCATGTCGGTGTCGGCGATGCGAGCGGTTTCGCGCACGGCTTCATGCATCCGATTGGCGGCATCGACCATATCCTTGCCATGGTCATGGTTGGCCTGTTCGCCGCTCAATTGGGCGGCCGTGCCAAGTGGCTGGTGCCGGCTGCCTTTGTTGGCGTCATGGCCGTGGGTGGCGTTGTCGGCTTTTCCGGCATTGAGTTGCCGTTCGTCGAACTCGGCATCGGCCTGTCGATCGTGGTGCTCGGCGCTGCGGTGGCATTCGGCCTGAAGCCGGTCGTTGCTGCGGCCATGGGACTGGTCGGCTTCTTTGCCGTGTTCCACGGTTTTGCGCATGGGGCAGAAATGCCGGACACCGTCGCCGGCCTTGCCTATGGCGCAGGCTTCGTTATCGCGACCGCGCTGCTGCATGCTGCCGGTCTCGGCCTCGGATTGCTCGCGGCGAGCGGTGCCGGCCCGCGCGGCGAAACGCTAATACGGGCTGCAGGCGCGCTCACCGCAGTGGCGGGCGTGGCAATCGTCAGCGGGGTTATCTGACCCTTCTTCGGGCTGCGTAGCCTCGCGGAAGGCAGCGCAGCCCAATTCCTCGCACACCACGTGCGGTAGGAATTCCCGCCAATGATGCCGGGCAGCATTCAGCCGCCAGCCAATCGCACGCCGCGCCAACATCTGGCGCGTCACAGCGGAAAGGCGGCAGGCAGCAATCAATGAGGATTGGGGACCAGGCCGAAACTGCACAGCAAGCCCACCTTGCGCCACTCAGGAGACGTGAAAGATGGGAAATGTCGACGTTGATCTCATAAGGCGAGCCCGGCAACCGCGCGAAAGCGACCGGGTTGAATTCTGCGCGACCGACGAGGAACCCGCGCTGGCCGAGGTTGCAGAAAGCGATCTGGCATCAATTCCCGATCCGCGTTTCAGCCGCGAGGCCCTTCTTCAGACTGCGATCGGGCGCGCGGTGCGCGATTGGCGCAGGCGCCATGACCTCAATGGGCTCGATCTGGCCAAGGCGGCGGGCATTTCGCTTGGCATGCTGTCGCGCATAGAAAACGGCACTGTCTCGCCGTCGCTAAGTACCCTGCAGTCCATCGGTTCGGCACTGGGTGTCCCCGTCAGCGATCTGATCAGCGGCTACAATGAGCAAAGCCGGGCCGTATTCGTTTCGTCTCACTATGCAAGCTTGAGGGACAGGGTCGCCACCTCGCTTGTTCGGGAGGTCTCCACGTCAACGCCGCTTGCACTGGATGCGCTGGTGATCAGGCTTGAGTCGGAGCATGACGCCAAGCCGATGTTCGAAGAACGGGGCACGTTCTTCGTCTATTGCCTCGGCGGCGAAGCGACCTACCTGCACGCCGCGAAAAAATACCCGATGTCGCCCGGCGACAGCCTGACGTTCGATGCATCCGATGCGCACGGCGTCGTCAAGTGCGCGCGGTACCCGGTCAAGCTGCTGGTCGTGCGCAATCATCCGGCGTCAAAGACGGCGAAGGCGAAGGCCGTGGCAAATGTCAGGCAGGATGCTGAAAAGATTGCCGGTCGCCTCTACAGCGCTTTGCGACCAAGACCCTGACCAGCCAATTGGCGGCTGTGGCGACCTAATGTCGAGCAGTAGTTTTGACGTAGGTTAGACCTGCCGGCTGGTAGGCGTATTCGGCGCATTCAGGTGCCGCCTGAGGCCCAAGTTCTTGCACTGGCAGAACGGGTTGTGCGCCTGTTTTCATTGCTCGGAAATCGCGAAATTGCTTGGGTGTCAATGTATTCGTTGACACTAAGATAACTGCAAATACGATGCAGATGTAGAGGTGCAATAAGATCAAATGACATAAAGAATGCACCTCCCGAGCAGTCGGAAGCTCGCGCGCCCGGAGGGGTCCGCACAATGGAGGTAATGTCATGAACTCGAAGTTCGGGTCGATCCCGCTTGTCTCGCGCAGGCTGCTTCTTTCGGCAACCGGCGCTCTCCTGGCCATCAATATTCTGGCTGCCCCCGTGCCGGCATCGGCGCAGGCCCGCGACAGCGTTACCATTGGCGTACGCGAAGACATTCCGGGCCTCGACCCGACGATCCGCCAGGGGGCGATCATTGGTCTGGTCACGCTTGGCAATATCTTCGAAGGGCTGACGCGCTTCAACGAGGACGGATCGCTGTCGCCGGGCCTTGCGAAGAGCTGGGAAATTTCGCCCGACGGCAAGACCTACACCTTCAAGCTGGTCGAAGGCGCAAAGTTCTCCGACGGCAGCGACTTCGACGCCGCCGACGTCAAATGGACCTTCGAGCGCAATGGCGGTGCCGACAGCACCAATCCGGAAAAGGCGTATTTCGCCTTGATGGAAAAGATCGAGACGCCGGACGCCAACACGGTGGTGCTGCATCTGTCTGAGCCGAATTCGCTGCTCTTGCAGAAGCTCGCCTG
>MKRZ01000054.1:31458-48683 GCA_001897075.1 Mesorhizobium sp. 61-13
ACCGCGAGCCTGAGCGGGTGAAGCTCAACACGGTCGTGTTCAAGCTGGTGGAGGATCCGTCGGCGCAGGTGGCTGCGGTGCAGGCTGGCGATGTCGACTTCTTCCCGCTGTTTTCCTCGCCGGAAAGCCTCGAGCAGTTCAAGTCCAATCCCGATCTGGTCGTTATGGAAGGGGCGTCCGAGGCGGAAGTTCTGCTCGGCATCAACAACCGTCGCAAGCCGCTCGACAACGTGCTGGTTCGGAGGGCCCTGGCCAAGGCGATCGATCGCAAAGCCGTGGTGGATGGAGCCGAGTTCGGTTACGGCAAGCCGATTGGCTCGCATTTCTCGACCAACCACCCAGCCTACATCGACACCACTGAAGTGAACGCCTACGATCCCGAGGCTGCGAAGGCGCTGCTTGCCGAAGCAGGCTATCCGGAAGGGTTCGAGGTCACCATCAAGGTTCCGCCGCAGGGGCCGTTCGTGCGCAGCGCCGAGATCGTCGCCGCTTATTTCGAGCAGGTCGGTGTCAAGCTGAACATTGAGAAGCTGCAATGGCCGCAATGGCTGGAGCAGGTGTTCCGTAACCACAGCTTCGACCTGTCGATCGTGGACCACGATGCGCCGATGGACTTCGACGTCCATGCCAACAAGGACTATTTCTACGGCTACGACAGCCAGAACTATCGGGACGCCCTGACGGCGGTGAAGGCTGCGACGACGCCGGATGCCGAAACGCAGAGCCTTCAGGCGATCCAGAAACTCTTCGCGGAGGAGGTTCCGGTTATTCCGCTCTACCAGACCCGCAACATCTCGGTTGCTCGCAAGGGCCTGAATGGATTGTGGAAGAACATGCCGGTCTTCATGGCCAACATGACCGACGTGCACTGGGAGAATTGAGGCAAAACGCCTTCAACGTGATGACATAAGGCGGGCATACCGCTGGAAAAGGGCAAGCAGGGCGCCACCGGTGGCCCTGCTGCCTGAGCTTTTAGCAGAGGACAATCTGGAATGAACAGTGAAGCAAAGGCGCTCGATACGTCGATGGCCGATCAGGATCTTTACGGCTACGGCCCCAATCCGCCGCATGCCAAATGGCCCAACGGGGCGCGTGTCGCGGTGTCGCTGGTTCTCAACATCGAGGAGGGGTCCGAATTCGCCATTTCCAAGGGCGATACGCGAAACGAGCGTGTCTACGACATGACGCAGGAGCCGCTCGACATTCCCGATCCTGCCATGGAGTCCCACTTCGCCTACGGTGCCCGCGCTGGCTACTGGCGGGTCCTGCGCGTTCTCGACAAGTATGGCGTTACCTGCACGCTCAACCTGTGTGGGCAGGCACTGGAAAAGACCCCCTGGGTCGGAGAGGACGGCCTCAAGCGCGGGTTCGAGATCGGTTGCCACGGCTATCGCTGGGACACGCCCGCCGGAAAAAATGAGGACGAGGAACGGAGCTGGATTCAGCAGTCGGTGGAAAGCATTCGCCGCGTGACCGGGGTGCGGCCTGTCGGCTGGCATTCGCGCGCTCCCTATACGCTGGCGACCCGCCGGCTGCTCATCGAGGAAGGCGGCTTCATCTATGACAGCGACCTTTACGACGACGACCTGCCGCGCATCCTGAATGTCGGCGACCGTCGCCATGTTGTCGTGCCTTACAGCCTCGACACCAACGACATGCGCTGCCAGCGTCCGGAATCGCCATTCGTGCGCGCCAAGGATTTTTCCGACTACGTCAATGACGGGTTCGACTGGCTGTGGGAGGAGGGCGAGACCTCGCCCAAGATGATGACAATCGGCCTGCACACCCGCATCATCGGCCGTCCGGCGCGCATAAACGGGCTGGAAGCCGTGCTGCGCCACATGACCGAAAAGGGTAAGGTATGGTTCGCGACGCGCGAGCAGATTGCGCGCCATTGGCTTCAATTGTCGAAGGCTTGATGCCTTTTTCCAGAATGACCGCATAACAGCCTGAAGAGAGAATGCCGAACATGCGCTTGCTGGTTGTCCAGTCCAATACCTCGGAGTTCATGACCGACCTCATTGCCGAAGAGGCCCGGCGTGCCGCTTCGCCGGATACGGAAATCAAAGCCGTGACGGTTGGTTTTGGCGCGCGCGGCATCGAATGCCGAACAGAAGTCGCCATCGCTGCGCACGCAACGGTGGTGGCCTTCGCCGAAAATGCCGAGGGCATCGACGCTGGTCTGATCTCCTGCTTCTCCGATCCTGGCCTCGCGGCGGCAAGGGAACTGATGCCGTTTCCGGTCGTCGGCATCGCCGAGGCGTCGATGCTTACCGCCTGCATGCTGGGCGGGCGATTTTCAATCGTCACGCTTGGCGCTCGCATGGCCCAGCCGCTGCGCGAGCTTGCCATGCAGTACGGCCTCGGTTCGCGGCTGGCCAGCGTGCGCACTATCGAGCGGCGTGTCGTTGACGCGGGTTCGGACCCCGGCAGCCTCGCCGACGAGGTGACCGCCCTTTCCAATGCCGCTATCGAGCACGACGGCGCAGAAGTGATTATACTTGGTGGCGGTGCCGTTGCCGGGCTCAGCCGTCAACTTGTCGACCGCATCAATGCACCGCTGCTTGATGGGGTGACCTGTGCGGTGCGCATGGCCGAAGCCCTGCATGGCATAGGCGCTTCGAAAGCGAGAGCGGGCAGCTACAGGGCACCTGCTGCAAAGGAAATGGTTGGCGTGAGCCCCATCCTGGCAGGGTTGTTCAGCGACAAGCGATAAAGCCGGTTCACTATTCTCGATTGGATGCGCGGCCGATGAACTCGACCAGCTCGGGATCGAGACCCTTCGGCCGCTCGATCGGTTGCGCAACGAAACTGCCGATGCTGGGTTTTGGAAATGCCAGCCGGGCCAAAGTGATGGCATGCAGCACGGCGCACGAAATGCCATCGATCAGCGGAACCGGAATCTGCTCCTGAAGCTTGTGCGCGACGCCTGCCATCGTTCCGCCGGTGACGATGACGGAATCAGCGCCATGCTCCGATGCCAGCGATTTCGCAGCTGCGACCGTCAGGTCGGCAATTCGGGTAGGGTCGGCAAAATCGGCGACGGTCATGTCGATGACCTTGAGTGCCGCCATGCGATCGGTGAGGCCATGCGAAGCGACCACTTCGCGGAACACCGGTTCCGCGCGCCGGTCGAAGACGATCATTCCGAATTTGCCGCCCATCATGCAGGCGGTCAGCAGCGCTGCCTCTGTCATGCCGACAACCGGGATCGGTGAAATTTCGCGCAATGCGCCGAGCCCTGTGTCGGTCGAAACAGCGATAACGACGGCGTCGCAGCCTTTGTGATGCTTTGCCAGGGCAACCATCATCGCATGCGCTGCCAACACGTTGTCGGCGCGGGTCAGGATCAGCCCGGCACCGAAATCGGCGGTAACCGGGACGATCTCGACGTCAGGGCCCGCGATCCGCCTTGCTTCGGCCGCGCCTTTCTCGGTTGTTGCCGGGGAGGTGTTTCCGTTGATCAGAAGAATGCGCATTCGGTTTCACTCGTTCCGGTGGTCGCAAGCCCGGTTAATTTCAGACCGCGACCGCCGTCTGTGCCGAGGCCCGGTCGCTTCTCGTTGCCTCAAAGAAGTGGCAGGCAACAGAATGGCCGCCATCGACATCTCGCAGCGCCGGCTGTTCGACGCGACAGCGCTCCTTGGCGAAGCTGCAGCGCCCGGCAAAGGTGCAGCCGGTCTGCGCTGCCGTCTGTGTCTTGAGAGCCGTGGGCGCCTGCCGCGCAACCCGACGGTTTTTCACGCCGACATGAGGAACGGCATCGACCAGTGACTGCGTGTACGGGTGCAGGGGATTGTTGAACAACTGCGACGTCGGCCCCTGTTCCACGATGCGCCCCAAATAGATGACGGCGGCATCCTGGCAGGCATAATCGACGACGGCGAGGTTATGGCTGATGAAGACGAAGGTGATGCCGAATTGATCCTCGAGATCGCGCAGCAGGTTCAGTACCTGGGCCTGTACCGAAACGTCCAGCGCGGATACCGGTTCGTCCGCGACGATCAGCGAAGGCCGCGTGATCAGCGCGCGCGCTATCGCTACGCGCTGGCGCTGGCCTCCGGAAAACTCGTGCGGGTACTTTTCCATGTCGGTCGGCCGCAAGCCAACCGATGTCAAAGCTTCCGCGACCTTTTCCTTGCGCTCCTGCTTGCTCTCGGTGCCGCCGACCGCAAACAGAGGCTCGGCCACGATGCGCTCGACGTGATGGCGCGGATTGAGCGAGCCGAACGGATCCTGGAACACCATCTGGAAATCGGATCTCATCTTCCGCAACTCTGCGGGCGAAATCGCGGTTATGTCCTTTCCCTTGACCTTCACGGTTCCGGACGAAGGTTTGTCCAGTCCCATGATGATGCGGGCGAGCGTGGACTTGCCGCAACCGGATTCGCCGACGATGCCGAAGCTGCGCCTGGGTTCGACCGTGAGGTTGATGCCGTTCAATGCATAGACGGTGCTTGCGGGGCGAAACAGGGATTCGCGCGGCAACTGGAAACGCCGCTCCAGGTCGCGGATTTCGATGATGGGCTGGGTCATTGCACAGTCTCCATGACGCGCCCGGCCTTGATGCAGGCGGCAACATGCGCATCGTCAACCGATACGAAGGGTGGCGGAGCCTGCAGGCAGTCGGCGCAGACCAGGTCGCATCGTCCGGCAAAGATGCAGGATTTCATCTCGCTGCCGATCTCAGGCATGGTTCCGGGGATCGTCTTCAGCCTTTCGCTCCGCGACATGCCGAACCGCGGAATCGCCTCGAGAAGCCGGCTGGTATAGGGGTGTGCAGGCTGGGCGAAGACCTTGTCGGCCTGGCCGCGTTCCACGACATTGCCGCCATACATGACCAGCATCTCATCCACCATCTCGCCGATCACGCCGAGGTCGTGGGAGATGATGATGAGCGCCATGCGGGTTTCGCTGACGAGTTCGCGCAAAAGGTCGAGGATCTGGCGCTGCACCGTCACGTCAAGCGCGGTGGTCGGCTCGTCGGCGACAAGCACTTTCGGTGAACAGGAGAGCGCTATGGCAATCATGACGCGCTGGCGTTGCCCGCCCGATAGCTGGTGCGGATAGACGTCGAGCCGACGTGCGGCATCCGGAATTCCGACCCTGTCGAGCAAGCGGATGGCTTCCTGCCGCGCTGCGGCACGCGTCATGCCCTTGTGCAGGATCAACGGCTCGGCAACCTGCCGTCCTATGGTCTGGACGGGGTTGAGCGATGTCATCGGCTCCTGGAAGATCATGGCGACCTTGTTGCCTCGAACCGAGCACATCTCCTGTTCGCTAAGCGCGAGCAGTTCCTGGCCGGCCAGATTGATCGAGCCGCTGGCGCGGATGGCGCCGGGCAAGAGACCCATCAGCGCCAGCGCAGTCATGGATTTTCCGGAGCCGGATTCGCCCACGACACCCAGCGAACGGCCGGCATCAAGTTCGAAACTGACGTCCTTGACGATGGAAATGTCGCGCGTTGCGCCGGCAAGGGTGACGTTGAGGTTTTTGACCTGAAGCATTGTGGCTCTCCCTTGCCGTCTATCGTGCACGTGCAAGTTTCGGGTCGAGAACGTCGCGCAATCCGTCGCCGATCAGGTTCAGCCCCATCACTGACAGCGCGATGGCAAGGCCGGGGAAGATCGCCAGATGCGGCGCAAGGCCGACGAAGGTCTGGGCGTTGTTCAGCATCTTGCCCCAGCTTGGTTCGGGCGGTTGCGTGCCAAGGCCGAGGAAGGAAAGGGCGGCTTCGGCAAGAATGGCGACGGCAAACAGGATCGTGGCCTGCACGATCAAAGCCCCGCTGATATTCGGCAGCACATGTTCGATGGTGATGCGCAGCCGGCCCTTGCCGCAGGTTTGCGCGGCCATGACATATTCCCGCGCCCATGCGGCATTGGCCGCGCCGCGCGTGATGCGGGCAAAGATCGGAATATTGAAGATGCCGATCGCCAAGATCGAGTTGACCGTGCCGGGACCGAGGATCGCCGTCAGCAGCACTGCGGTGATGATGATCGGAAAGGCGATGGAAAAGTCGCTCATGCGCATGATGAGTTCTTCCACCCAGCCGCGATAGGTGGAGGCGAGCGCGCCCAGAGCCACGCCGACGAGCAGACCGACGCTGACGGCGAGGAAGCCGACAATGATGGAAATCTGCGACCCGCTCATCAGCATGGAAAGCACGTCGCGCCCGAGATGGTCGGTGCCGAGCCAGTGCTTGGCGGATGGGCCTTTCAGTTTGTTGGCGATGTCGATGGCCGTTGGCGACCAGGGTGTCCAGAACAGGCTGAGGACGGCGACCGACAGCAACAGCAAGGTGAGCACGCCGCCGATCATGAGGCTGCGGTGCATGCGGGCGTTCTTGAGAAACGTGCTCATCGTCAGTGCCCCTGATGCTTGAGACGCGGGTCGATGACCGCATAGAGAAGGTCGACCACCAGATTTATGAAGACCACCAGCGCCACCAGCAGCATGATGAGGTTTTTCACCACCATCAGGTCGAGCTGGGTGAGAGACTGGAAAACGAGACGGCCAAGGCCGGGAATGTTGAACACCTGCTCGATGACGATGGTGCCGACAAGCAGGCTGGAAAGTTCCAGTCCGCAGATCGTGATGATCGGGATCATCGCATTGCGCAGCACGTGCTTGACCAGCGTCGATTTGCGGCTGAGACCCTTGGCGCGCGCCGTCCTGACGAAGTCTTCACGCAGCACATCGAGCACGGCAGAGCGCGAGATGCGGGCGAAGATGGCTGCCTCGACGATTGCCAGCGAGAATGCCGGCAGGATCAGCGCCTTGATAGCCGGCCAGAAGCCTGCGTCCCAGCCGGGGAAGCCGCCTGCCGGGAACCAGCCAAGATAGATCGAAAAGACGAGCACCAGCAGGATGGCGAACCAGAAATTCGGTATGGCGATGCCAAGCTGGCCGAAGATCATCACGCCATAGTCGCGAGGGGTCTTGTGGTTAGCGGCTGCATAGAGGCCGACCGGCACGCCGATTACCACGCTGATCAAGGCGGCAAGCAGCGCCAGCGGCAGCGTCACCCCCAATCGGGTCATGATCAGGTCGCTGACGGGCATGACATAGGTGAAACTCTCGCCCATGTCGCCAACGACGAGTCCGCCGATCCAAGTGAAGTAGCGCTCTACCACCGGACGATCGACGCCGAGTTTCTTCTGCAGCGCCTCCAGCGCATCAGGAGGCGCATCGATGCCCAGCATGATCTGGGCTGGGTCGCCCGGAAGCAGTTCGAGCGCGGCAAAGATGACCACCGAAGCGATGGCCAGCGTTGCCAGGAAAGTCGCAATTCGGCGTAGCAGGAATGCGATCATCTCCGTTACCTCTCAGGTGCCCGTGGACCGGCGCGCAGCGGGGAGCGGGCGCAAGTCGTTATAGCGGTATGGCTCGTCAGCCGCGTTGCACTCGTACCGGCTGTAGAAACCCTTGACGTGGTCGAACACCTGGCGTGCCACGTCCTTGAATTCGAGCTCGCCGGCGGTGAGGGGCTGGCGCGCATTTTGCGCCAACTCCTTGAGGATTTCCGTCCGGTCGAGCCGGGTGGATTGCCCATTTCGCCAGATCGCTTCGCCCGCGACTACGACCGAATCGACAGAGCGTGTCGTCGCGCGCTTCAGGATCGCATCGACCAGCGGCACCTCGTCATCGAGATATGGATAGGCGATGCTGTCCCAGTCGAGCAGCACGCAGTCTGCCGCCTTGCCGGGCTCAAGCGTGCCGATCCGGTCACCGAAAGGCGTGGTCGCCGCGCCGTGTTCGGTCGCCATGCGCAGGACTTCGCCCGAGGTCGGCGGCACATCGTCCATGCCTGGCGTACGATGGATGTTCAGCACCATGCGCATTTCCTGCAGCATGTCGCGGTCGTCGTTGATGCCGGCTTCGTCGATGCCGACGCAAACCGGAATACCGTGCCGGGCGAAGTGATTGACGGGGGCGATGCCGCTGCGGATTCTCAGGTTCGAGCTGACATTGTTGCAGATCCGGCAGCCTGTGCCGGCAACGCGCTCGATGTCGGATTCGCTCAGCCACACGGCGTGCCCGAGCGTAAGGCGTGGTCCGAGCAGCCCGAGCGCTTCGATATGCTCTACGGCAGATCTGCCCGTGCGCTTTAGCGCATATTCGCGTTGGTACTTGGTCTCCAGCAGATGCAGGTGCATCGGCACGTCGTAGGCTTCGGAGACCTCGTTGGCCCTCGCCAGCGCTTCGTCACTCATCCAATGCAGGTTGGCCGGCGAAAGCTGGATCTTCAGCCTGTCGTCCGATGCATATTTCTCGTGGAGCGCCTTGAAGAGCGTAAAGTTGTCTTCCAGCGAAATCGCGTTGCCTGCCGTGAATTGCACCAGCTTCTCGCCCAACGGCTTTGGTAGGCTGGCGGCGAAAAGGGCATCGTCCTGATGGAGAAGCCGGTTCTGATCCATGATGACATACGAATAGGAAGCGCGCATGCCGATGTCGCGATAGGCACGCAGCACCTCGTTGGCCACATTGTAAATGTTCTCGACCGGGCCGGGAACGCCGTACTGGATGTGCTGGACGGTGGTGATGCCTGAGCCGATCATCTCGAAGGCCGAATAGAGCGTGTCGAGATAGGGATCGATGGTGCGTTTTGCCATCAGTTTGGCGATCCACAGCTCGAGCGCGACATCGGGCGCTCCGTGCTGGGTCGGCGTGACACCCATATGATGGTGCCCGTTTACGAACCCCGGCACGATGACGTGCCGGTCGGAGCCGATGGTTTCGTCAGGCCGGTGACGGGCCAGCAGATCGGCCTTCTTGCCGACTTCGACAATCTTGCCGTCGCGCTGGAAAATGGCGCCGTCCGCCACAACAATCGGCTCGTCGCGCCCTTCGACGCGACAGACGACGTATTTCCCAAAAATCAGGCTCGATGTCATAAGCTGCGGCACTCCATGCACGGTCTGAAAAATAGGCGACCGCAGGATACGCTTTCCTGCGGTCGCCGCCGATGATCTTAGTCTGCCCAGTACACTTCAGTCATGTCAGCCTTGAAGGTTGGCATGCTCTTCCACAGGCCCGTAAGGCCCTTGCGTGCGATGGAAATGTTGCGCGCCTGGTAGAGGAAGAGGGCAGGGACATCCTTGGCGAGGAAGTCTTGCATCTTGTGGAAGGCGGCCGTCTGCTGTTCTTCGGTTGGCGCCGCCTTGATCTCCTGCCAGATCGCCTGGAATTCCGGGCTGTCGTAGCCGAAAAAGAAGTTGGGATTTGCGTAGACGTCGAAGTCCATGGGCGACACATGGTCGACGATGGAGATGTCGTAGCTGTGGTTCTGGAACACCTGCTCCAGCCATTGCGGCCACTGGACCTTCTCGATCTTCAGCGTGACGCCGACCTGCTCGAAATAGGCGGCGACGATCTCGGCGCTGCGCACGAACGGCCCTTGGGGCGGAACCTTGATCGTGGTCTCGAACCCTTCCGGGTACCCCGCTTCGGCAAGCAAGGCTTTCGCAGCTTCGGGGTCGTAGGCGTTCACCGCTGTCATATCGACATAGGCCGGGTGATTGGTCGAGAAATGCGCGCCAATCGGCTTGCCGTAGCCATATTCGGCACCGTCAACCACCGCCTGGCGGTCGATTGCCTTGGCCAGGGCCCGCCGAACCAGCACGTTGTCGAATGGCTTGCGGCGGCTGTTCAGCCCCATGATGACCTCGAATTCCGAAGCGCCATCCATAACGACCAGATCGGGATTGGACTTGAACTGCTCGAGGCTTTCCGGCGAGGAAAACAGCGGGAAGAAATCGACATCGCCAGCCTGCACCGCAGCCACCTGCGCCGACGGATCCTCTACCAGCTTGAACACGACCGTGTTGAGCTTCACCCGAGCAGGCTCGCGGTAAAGATCGTTGCGCGTCAGCGTGACGGCAGCGCCGCGATCCCAGGTCTTGAGCTTGAACGGACCGGTGCCGACCGGATTGGCGGCGTTGTCCGCTGCTGTTTCCTGCGCGACGATGGCCGACACACCCCAGGCGAGCTTCTGCAAGAGCAGCGAATTCGGCTCCGACAGGTGCAGCACCACCGTGTTCGCATCCGGCGTCTCGATCTTTTCCATCAAGGCGAAATAAGCCTTTTCCGGATTGGTGCTGTCGGCGCCGCCATTGCGCTCGAAGGTCCATTTGACGTCAGCTGCATCGAAGTCGCTGCCGTCGGAGAACTTTGCACCCTCGACCAGCTTGAAGGTGTAGGTCTTGCCGTCGGGCGAGATTTCCCAGCTCTTCGCAAGGCCAGGCGACAGCGATCCGTCTTCGTTGAAGCGCGTCAGACCTTCGAAAACGTTCCCGAGTGTAACGAGGCTAATGATAGTGCCCTGGCGGATCGTCGGGTCGAGGCCCGGAATGTCTTCGCGCACGCCGATGGTGACGCTGTCGCGGGCTTCAGCCAGCGCGGGCGTTGGCGCGGCCAGCATGGTTGCGGTCAAGAGCGCGCCGACTGCCGAAAGAAGCAGCCTGCGCGAGACAAGCGGGATCGACCCGAACTTCGAGTTCATGACATTACCTCCATTGTGCGGACCCCTCCGGGCGCGCGAGCTTCCGACTGCTCGGGAGGTGCATTCTTTATGTCATTTGATCTTATTGCACCTCTACATCTGCATCGTATTTGCAGTTATCTTAGTGTCAACGAATACATTGACACCCAAGCAATTTCGCAAAAATGCTGACTCAGATACGACGCTGAACGCGAAGACAAATAAGAGATACTGAGCGCTGCAAAGTCTAAATCGGCCTTTTACAAGTAGCCGATGGACTGCAGGTCCATATGTGGGCGAGGCCGCGATTCAAGAAGCCCGACAAGCCTGTCCAGTCCCATGGCTATATCAGGCAGTGAATGCGCAGCGCCGAGGCAGAGCCTGACCGCATGTGGCGCGTGGTCCCGCTTCACCGAGAACGCATCAGCCGTAATCACCCGCACGCCTTCGCGCAATGCCGATGCCGAGAACGAGTCCATGCGCCAGGGTTCCGGCAGCTGCAGCCACAGATGATAACAAGGGATCGAGGAACGGTGAAAGTAGGAGCCGAGAATCTGGGACGCCAGATCCTGACGTTCACGCGCCTGCTGGCGATGCCAGGCGATCATCTTGTCGGCATGGTCGTTGACGATCCAACTGGTTGCGACCGCGGCCATGAAAGGGGCCGACATCCAGTTGCTCATTGTCACGATTTCCTGGACGGACCGGCTTAGTTTCGGTGGCACGGCGAGAAAGCCGATGCGCAAGCCGGGCGCCATGCTCTTTGATGCGCTGGTGAGGTAGATCGTTCTCTCGGGCAGGATCGCAGCAAAGGGCGGTGGCCTATCCTCGGCCAGAAAGCCGTATACGTCGTCTTCAATGATGTAGAGCCCATAGTCATCGACAATCTGCGCAATCTCGCGCATCCGGCTCTCCGACATCGTTATCGTCGTCGGGTTTTGCAGCACGGGCATGCAGTAAAGCGCCTTCGGCTTCCTCGTTTCGCACATTTCTCGCAATGTTGCCGGGTCGATACCCTCCTTATCCATAGGCAAGGCGCTGAGATTTATGCCGAGCTGGTGTGCGATGGCCCTCGCGCCGGGGTAAGTGAGTGCCTCGGTGGCGACGGACTCGCCATGGCTGGCGAGTGCCATCATCGCCAGCATCAGTCCGTGCTGGCCGCCATTGCAGATGATGACATTATCGGGATGAGCGCGAACGCCAATGCGGCTAAGCCATTGCGCGGCAACGGCCCTGTGCGACAGCATGCCGGCGCTGGGTTGGTAGGTCAGCAGCGAATCCAGCGAGCTGGAGCGCGTCATGTCCTTTAGCGTCGCCCGCAATATCTCTTCGGCTTCGCCAATTGCCGACAGATTGAGCCCAAGGTCTATGACCTCCGGCTGCGGCCTTTCAGGTACGGTGAGCCGGGTGATGTTGTCGCGATCATTGCCGAAATCGTTGACGAAAGTGCCGCGCCCGACCTCTCCGACGACCAGGCCACGCTCAGCCGCTTCTGCATATGCTCTTGCGACGGTGCCGACGGTAACGTCGAGCCGGTAAGCCAAATCACGATGAGGCGGCAGCCTTTCGCTTGGCTGCAATCTTCCGTCCGTGATGTCGCGGGCAATTGCGTCGCAAATAGCAAGGTAGATAGGGCCCGCGCCCTTCTTAAGCTCCGGCGTCCACATTGCTGCCCCCGTTACTTTGACACCATGTCAATGAAATAATTGACACCATTGTTGTGAAAACCCTACGCTCAATAGCACTGAAGCACAAGAGACGTATTTGATTTGAATGTATTTAATTGAACCGAATTATGTAAATCAATACTGATGCAATACTAACAAGTATGTTAGATCAATTAGTATTGATTGCGGTTCGGTCAGTTGACGGCTCGGTGTGTGGCTTGCTTCGGCCAATATGGCTCGGTTTCCGAGCGATGCGCCTTAGGGGAGGCTCTGCTTGCCATGGACAGGGTTGCCCAGCAAGTTCGACAATGTGCAATTGGCCGACGCGGTGGTCGAGCAATGTTCAAGGGCTGGCGCAACGTGAGGCGTGTCGGCCGCATGGGAGGATACGACAATGACTTACCCGCGTGACATGGTTGGTTATGGCCGGACGCCTCCGCAGGCGAACTGGCCGAACGGGGCGAAGCTGGCGCTTCAGTTCATCGTCGCCTTCGAGGAAGGCTCGGAGAACTGCATCCTGCACGGCGATGCGCATTCCGAGAACTTCATTTCCGACATCATGGGCGCGCCGCAACTGTTCGGCGTGCGCAACATGAACATGGAATCGCTCTACGAATACGGCACGCGCGTCGCCTTCTGGCGCATCTTCGACGAGTTCAAGGCGCGCGGCATCAACACCACCGTGCTCGCCAACGGCCTGGCGCTGGAGCACTACCCCGAAGCCGGCAAGATCATGCATTCGTTGGGCCACGAGATCGCCAGCCACGGCTGGAAATGGATAGACCACCAGTGGATGGGCGAGGACACCGAACGCGCCCACATGAAGCTCGCCATCGACACCATCAAGCGCATCACCGGCGAGCGCCCGGTCGGATGGTACACCGGCCGTTGCAGCCCCAATACGCTCAATCTGGTGGTGGAGGAGGGCGGCTTCCTCTACGACGCCGACACCTACGCTGACGATCTGCCATATTGGGAGAAGGTGAGCGGCAAGAACCACCTGCGCATCCCCTATACCCTCGAAGCCAACGACATGCGCTTCGTCGCAACCGCTGGGTTCAACTCGGGCGACCAGTATTTCGCCTATCTGAAAGACACTTTCGACGTGCTCTACCGCGAGAGCGACCGCACGCCGCGCATGATGTCGGCAGGATTGCACCTGCGCATCGTCGGGCGTCCCGGCCGCTGGGCGTCGTTCCTGCGCTTCCTGGACTACGTGCAAAAGCACGAGGGCGTCTGGATATGCCGCCGCGACGAGATCGCTCGCCACTGGCACAAGCACCACGCGCCTCAAGACTGAGAAGCAAGGCATCCGGGAGACGGTCGATGGCATCCTACATGGATGAACCTGATGCGGGTAAACGCATCCTTGCGCGCTGCGACGAGCTTGGCCGCATCAGCGAGCCGGGCGAGGGGGTTACGCGCCTCTACCTGACGCCGCAGCACCGCATGGCCGCCGAAACGCTTGTTGGCTGGATGGGTGAGGCCGGCATGGATGCCCACATCGACGAAGTCGGCAACGTTGTCGGGCGCTATCATGCGCAAGGCGGCGGCGGGCCATATCTGATCACCGGTTCGCATATGGACAGCGTCATCAATGCCGGGCGCTACGATGGGCCACTCGGCGTGATCACCTCGCTGGATTGCGTCGCAGCGCTTAACGCGCGCGGCAAGCGTCTCCCGTTCGGCATTGAGGTGATCGCGTTCGGCGATGAAGAAGGCACCCGTTTCAGGACGACGCTGGCCGGCAGCCGGGCCATTACCGGCCAGTATGGCGATGACCTGCTCAATGCAAAGGACGACACCGGCCTCACGCTCAGAGACGCACTTTCGGCGTTCGGCCTCGACCCCACCCGCATTCCTGAAGCGGCGCGCAATCCGCGCGACGTCATCGGCTATGTCGAACTCCACATCGAACAGGGGCCCGTGCTCCAGGCAAAGAACCTGCCTGTCGGCGTGGTAACCGCCATCAGCGGCCAGACCCGCGCCATGGTCGAGATCAAGGGGGCGGCAAACCATGCCGGTACCGTGCCCATGGGCATGCGCAAGGACCCGTTGCTTGCGGCAAGTGAAATCGCGTTGGCAGTCGAACGTATTGCATCCTCCCACGACAACACCGTCGGTACGGTCGGCTTCATCAAGGCAGAACCCGGATTGATCAACGTCATTCCAGGCTCTGTCTCCTTCTCCATCGACCTTCGCTCGCAGAAGGACGAGGTCCGCAAGGCAGCCTTCGCCGAGGTCGAGAAAGCCGTCCAAGAGATCGCGGCAAGGCGCGGCGTCACCGCCAAGGTGGAGGTTATCCTCGATCTAAAATCCTGTCCCTGCGCGCCGGATTTCGTCAGCCGATTGCAGGCCGCTGCGACAAGCACGGGCAGCGAACCAATTCTCCTGCCAAGCGGTGCCGGCCACGACGGCATGGCGATGAGCCAGCTCACCGGCATCGGCATGATCTTCGTGCGCTGCAAGGACGGCATCAGCCATTCGCCTGAGGAGTCCGTGACCGCAGGCGACGTTGCCGCCGGCGCCTCGACGCTCCTCCATTTCATCGAAAACTTTCAAGGGAACCGATAATGACTTCCAGCCCAGTTGCTTCGCCTTCGGTCAACGGAGCTGAAAGCCGTCTCATCGATTTCATCGCAGCGCATCGCGACGACCAGGTTCGCATGCTGGCAGAACTGGTAAAGGTCGCATCCGACAACCCGCCGGGCGACTGCCAGCCGCACGCCGACCGGGCCGCCGAGCTCTATGAGGCGCTTGGTTTTGAGGTCGAGCGCCACAGGGTTCCGCAGGACCTGGTCGAGAAGGTCGGCATGATCAGCGCCAGCAATCTGATCGTGCGCCACCGCTTCGGTCCCGGCCCGACGATTGCGCTGAATGCGCATGGCGACGTGGTTGCGCCGGGCGAGGGCTGGACCGTCGATCCATATGGCGCGGTCATCAAGGATGGCTGGATGTACGGCCGCGGCGTGGCCACTTCGAAGTCCGACTTCGTCAGCTATGCCTATGCCCTGCTTGCCCTGATGTCGCTTGGCGAGAAGCTTAACGGAACCATCGAAATCCACCTGACTTATGACGAGGAGGTCGGCGGCGATATCGGCCCGCTGCTTCTGTTGCAGCAGGGCCTGACCAAGCCGGACTATGTCATCTGCGCCGGCCTGTCCTATGGCGTGGTCACCGCCCACAACGGCTGCCTGCATCTCGATGTCGAGGTGCGCGGCAGGTCGGCGCACGCGGCCCGCCCTGAAACGGGCGTGGATGCGCTCGAAGCCGCAACCCACATCCTGAACCGGCTCTATTCGCTGCGTGCTGGCTTCGCTAGCCAGAAATCCTCGGTCAATGGCATCACCATTCCTTCCATGGTGGTCGGCCTCATCTCGGGCGGCATCAACACCAACGTCGTGCCGGACAAGATCACCATGCGTGTCGACCGCCGCATGATCCCGGAAGAGAACGGGCCGGAAGTGGCGCGCGACCTGATCGCCTTTATCGAGAAATCAGCGCGTGAGATGCCTGGCATCGACTGCAACGTGCGCCAGCTCATGCTGGCAAATCCCCTGAAGCCGATCGCCGGTGGCGAGGCGCTGGCAAGCGCGCTACAACGTCATGCGTCGGCATTGACCGGTGAAGCTATCCAGGCACACGGCGTGCCGCTCTATACGGACGCGCGTCACTACTGCAACGCTGGCATTCCGACGGTGCTTTATGGCGCAGGCCCCCGCACCATGCTGGAAGCCAACGCCCACCGCGCCGACGAAAAGCTCAAGATCGACGACCTCGCCCTTGCAACCAAGGTCGTCGCCCTCGCCCTGCATGATTTGCTGACTGAAAGGTAGGAACCGGCCGGCCCGGTCAAAGCGGTGGGAGGCGGCTTTGACCGGTGCTGATCAGAAAGGTCAGCGCACCACCAGCACAGGAAGCGTCGTGCTTTGGACGACTTCGGCGGTCTGGCTGCCCAATAGCAGCCGGCCGACGCCCCTGCGGCCATGCGATGCCATCACGATCACGTCGCTGCCAAGCTTCTTGGCCGTCTCAATTATGCCTTCCGCAGGCGAATGGTCGGATGCGATCACATAGTCTGCTTTCACGCCGATTTTCTCCGCCAGCTTGCGTGCCTCGGCGAACACGGTCTCGGCAAACTCCTTCTGGCTGGCTTCATAGCGGATCTTGTCGTTTTCGCCGGCGACCCATCCGGTGACATCGACCATGCCTTCCATCGGAAATGGTCTTGTAACCAGAACTATCGAGGCTTTGGCATTCAATGCCTTTGCGAGAGAAAGCCCGTGCTCGACACCGCTTTTTGAAATGGTCGAGCCATCGTCTGCGATCAAAATATGAGTGTACATTTTCAATTGTTCTCCATTTTCGTTCTGAAGATTGGCCAAATTAACATGGCGCAACAGGCAGTTGCTTGCGCCGGCTCAACCTGGGCATGGTTTCTTGGCGATGTTGGGGGAGATCCAACGATCGCAGCGCATGCATGGGCGGCGATGCCAAATCGGCCACCGCTAATTTCCGCATCCTCACCCGATCCTGCGCTCAAAATCCGAATGCTCGATCCTGTTGAGAATGGCGCAAGCCGTTTCGGCGCGTTGCTGTGGACGATGGCTCAATTCCTGGCCCGCAAGATGCGCAGGGGCGCTCAGCGTATTGTCCCAGACGGTAACGGTGCCATCGTCTTCTTCGATGCACCTGTATCTCAGGTCGTCATCGCTCATCCCTATGACATGGGGCAGTAGGCGAGCGGGTCAAGTCAGCGTGGTCCCGGGGCGCTCGGCCATTGGGCGACTTGCAGTCAATTCCGCGTTCTGAGCATTCCGGGTTGTAATCGCGGATTTCCACAACTAGGGTGACGTTGCGGCAGTTCCCATTGCCGCAGAGGGTCGGCGTGTGGGGTTCCCCCGGCTATTGCACAGTGGCTTCGCCGGCCCTTTTTAGCATTGGCGTCAGCGCCAAGGTGCTCGATCCCGGAAAATCACGTAGGCAACGGCGTTGGCGGTCGCTTCTATCTTGCGACGAGGACCGGCAATTTGGTCGTTGCCAGCACTTCCGCAGTCTGGCTTCCCAACATCACC
>MKRZ01000055.1 GCA_001897075.1 Mesorhizobium sp. 61-13
TAGCGTTGGTTTTCAAGGCTTTTCGCAAGCAGACCTTGCACAGCTCGCAGACCCTGAACGCCACTAAGTCTTGACGCGCTCATGCATCGCGCGTTAGGCCGTCATACATATCTCACCACCTCAGATTGGCTTTCAAGCAATGGAAATCTTCACCGCGGCAGGGTTCACCGCTCTCCTCCAGGTAATTGCAATCGATCTTGTACTGGCGGGAGACAACGCAATCGTCATCGGGCTCGCTGCCGCAGGCCTGCCCGCCGAGCAGCGGAAGAAAGCAATCCTCATCGGCGTCATCGCCGCGACTGTCCTGCGCATTGGCTTTGCCATCATCACCGTCCAGCTCCTTGCGATACTCGGCCTTCTACTCGTTGGCGGCATCCTGCTGCTTTGGGTGTGCTGGAAGATGTGGCGCGAGCTGCGCACCTCGCACGAAGATGAACACGAAGCGACCGAGGCATTGTCCGACTCCGACCTGGACGGCGACAGGGTGGTGGCTGGCAAGGCAAGGAAGAAGACACTTGCCCAGGCAGCGACGCAGATCGTCATCGCCGACGTCTCCATGTCGCTCGACAACGTGTTGGCAGTCGCCGGTGCGGCCCGCGACCACCTTACAGTTCTGATCATCGGCCTTGTCCTGTCGATCGCCCTGATGGGTCTGGCGGCGACTTTCATCGCCAAGTTGCTGCATCGCTATCGCTGGATCGCCTATGTCGGCCTGCTGATCATCCTCTATGTCGCGCTTGACATGATCTACCGCGGCACGGTCGAGGTCTGGCCGCATCTGAGCGTTGCCCTCGCCTAGACAACCAAGGCAAACCATATCCATGCGGCGGGAACTGTGATAACAGGCCCGCCGCAATCACTTTTTCTGGAAAATTTGCATGTCCACCCCCCGCGTGAGCTTCGTCAGCCTCGGATGCCCAAAGGCACTCGTGGATTCCGAGCGCATCATCACCCGCCTGCGCGCCGAAGGCTACGAGATCGCCCGCAAACATGACGGCGCAGACCTCGTTGTCGTCAATACCTGCGGATTCCTCGATTCAGCGCGCGAAGAGTCGCTCGGCGCGATCGGCACGGCGCTCAAGGAAAACGGCAAGGTCATCGTTACCGGCTGCATGGGGGCGACGCCGGACCTGATCCGCGAAAAGCATCCCAACGTCTTGGCGATCACGGGCCCACAGGCTTACGAAAGCGTCATGGCTGCGGTGCATGAAGCGGCCCCGCCCGCGCATGATCCCTATGTCGATCTGCTGCCGCCGCAGGGCGTCAAGCTGACGCCGCGCCACTACGCCTATCTGAAGATTTCCGAGGGCTGCAACAACCGATGCACCTTCTGCATCATCCCGGCGCTGCGCGGTGATCTGGTCTCGCGCCCGGCCGCCGACGTGCTGCGCGAAGCGGAAAAACTAGCCAAAGCAGGCGTGAAGGAAATCCTCGTCATCTCGCAAGACACCAGCGCGTACGGCGTCGACATCAAGTATCAGACAAGCGTCTGGCAGGACCGCGAAGTTCGCGCGAAATTCCTCGACCTCTCCGAGGAACTGGGCAAGCTCGGCGTTTGGGTGCGCATGCACTACGTCTACCCCTATCCGCACGTCGCCGACGTCATTCCGCTGATGGCGGACGGCAAGATCCTGCCCTATCTCGACATCCCATTCCAGCACGCCTCACCGCAAGTGTTGAAGAACATGCGCCGGCCAGCACATGGCGAAAAGACGCTGGACCGCATTCGCTCATGGCGCGAGGTTTGCCCGGACCTAGCGATCCGCTCCACCTTCATCGTCGGCTTCCCCGGCGAAACGGAGGAAGATTTCGAGATGCTGCTGGACTGGCTGGACGAGGCGAAGATCGATCGCGCCGGCTGCTTCAAGTATGAACCTGTCGGAGGCGCGCGCTCCAACGATCTCGGCCTCGAGCAAGTGCCACAGGAAATCAAGGAAGCGCGCTGGCATCGCTTCATGCAGCGGCAGCAGAAGATTTCCGCGGCTCAGTTGGCAAAGAAAGTCGGCAAGCGCCTGCCCGTCATCATCGATGAAGCGCATGGCAACGCGGGCA
>MKRZ01000056.1:0-2038 GCA_001897075.1 Mesorhizobium sp. 61-13
AAGTCCGGTTCGGCGACATCGTTCGGCGCCTCGCCGTCGCCATCGATCAACTGGGCGAGGTAGGCGGCGAAACTGAAGGCCGCGACATAGGCAGAAGCAGAAAGCAGCTTCTTGAAGCTGTTGGCCTGCTCGCCCTGCAAGGGCGCGCGGGTGTTTTCCGCCCTCAGGCTTTCAAGGTCCGAGTTCTGGGCGAAAACGTCCGACACGGCCAGCGCAATGGCGATGCCGCGGCGTGCGCGATATAGCAGCGTGTGCTGCGGGATGGTGAGCAACTGGTCGTCCGGATGGACCGCGCCAACCGTCTTGGTGAATTCGACTTCGCGGGTGCGGCGCACGGAGCCGGTCGAGACCGTGGAGACGAAGCGGCGGTTGGTGCCGGCAAGCGCCGTGCCGGATTCGCGCGACGGGTCTTCCAGCACGACGATGCGGGTGATGAAGCTTTGCGCCGTTGCGCGATGCTTTTCGATATCGGCTTCCGGGATGGTGGTCAGGCCGGTGTCCATGATCATCTTCCCTGTTGCTGCTTTGAGCTACTGAATTGCCCCTTAGACATCCGAAATCACCTGTCCGTTGGACAGAATGTGGACCTTGTAGCCGGAGAAAACCTTCTGCACCTCGCCGGCGGCGTAGAGCGCCTGATAGGCTTCGTGCGGCACCAGCGCGTGGTTCTCGTAGCTCGAAACGCCCTGCCGCGTCGCTTCAAGGTCATCGGTGTTGATGAAGAATTCCTGCGTGGTCTTTTCGCTGGAGAACAGCCCCTTGCGGCCCGGCTTCTCGCCCTTGGAATAGACTTCCTGGATGGTCCAGGTGAGCAGCCAGGCGTTTTCAGGCTTGCGCACCTTGGCCAGAACTTCGCTGACGGTTGAATTGTTCTCGGTGATGCCAGCCGTATAGAACGGCCCCAGCACCACGCGGCGCAACTGCTTGGGGTGCAGCGTTTCGAAATCGCGGTCGAGATTGACGGCAATGGTCATCGGGGCCAGCGAATAGGCCGAATTCTTCTCGGTAAAGTCGTCGAATTTGTGCGCCAGTTCGGGGTTGAGCAGGCCTTCAACCGGCAGCGGAATTTCCACCTTCTCGTTCAGCTTGCCGTCCTTGGTCACAAGCTGGCCGACCATCGCCTCGGTCGAATCCTCCACCGTGACCATATAGACCACCGGCAGGTTGGCGGCGCCGTCGAACGCGGCCCAGTGGACGAGATAATAGGGCAGGCCGGACTTCGGGTTGACCGAGACCTTGACCGTCTCGGACAGCGAGAAGGGGCCGAAGGTCTCCTCGCTCTTCACGTCTTCCAGATAGAGCCGCTCGGCCATCGACTTTTGCAGCGCCTTGGGAAACTCCTTGCGGCGCAGGATGAAGTCGGCCATTTCGGCGCGCAGTTCGTCGGGTGCCGGAATGTTGGCCAGCCGTTGGTCTGCCTGGCGGCGGTCGTTTTCCAGTTCGAGCAGGTTCTGGAACACCGGATAGCCGCTCTCGGCGCGCGAGATGCGAAAGGTTTCCTGGAAACCGAGACGATTGCGCCAGCAGGAAAAGGATTTTTCCAGCCGCGCAATGTATTCGGCGACGATACGGGCGACGATGCCGTGCCGGTAGAGCGGCGAGCGGTCGTCGCGCATGAACACTTCGAGCCCGCCGAGTGCTGCGGCGATCGAGGAGAAATAGCGCTCGGCGGCGTCGGTTTCGGCGCTCATGCGGTGCCCGCCGGATCGATCTTACGACTGCACGTAGTTCGAGGCGTTGTGCTTCTTCAGCACGTCGTCGAAGCGGCGGGCGAAGGCGTCGTCGGCCAGCTTCTTGCGGCGCTGGATGTCGGCGGATGCCACCATGTTCTTTTCGTGCAGTTCGAGCAGGTCGCCGATATGCTTTTGCGAGGCGGCGCCGATGCCGGCCATGGTTTCCTCGGCGGTGGTGTCGACCTTGGAACCAAGCGTGTTGATCTTGTGGGCGACGTCCTGCTGGGCGGCGGTCTTCAACGAATCTTCCAGCGCCTTGTAGAGGACGATGCGCTGCTCGGTGTCGATGGTCAGCTTGTTGATCA
>MKRZ01000056.1:2050-3946 GCA_001897075.1 Mesorhizobium sp. 61-13
CAGCGTTGCCTGCGCGGCGATCTGGTTGTTGAGCGAATCGACGAATGTCTGGAACATCGAGGTGTAGCGTTCCAGCGTCTGGCTCTCGGCCAAAAGCTCCTGCTCCTTGGCCTGCTTCTCATTGTATTCGGTCGCCAGTTTCGAGCGTTCGCCTTCGAGCTTGGTGCGCTCGGTCTGGCTGGTCGAGGCTGCGATCCGGTTTTCGATGTCGAGCAGCAGTGGGTTCAGCTCCTCGATGCGCTTTTGCGTGGCGGTGAGGTTTTCGATGGTCGCCTTGCGCCGTTCGATAACCTGGCCAAGGCTCGTCTCCGAGGTCTTGTAGCGGGTGTCGAGCACCTGCTTTTGCGCCTTCAGGATGCCGACGATGGTGTCGGACTTGGTGAGCAATTCCTGCAGGTTGCCGGCCAGTGACATGTTGCGGACGCGGTCGGAGCGCATGCGCTGCTGGCGCTGCTTGGAAAAGATGCCGATGAATTTTTCCCAGCCGGTGTAGTTCTTCATGCTCTCGAACTCGGCGCCGAACACGTTGGTGGCGTCTTCGAGGCCGATGATGAGGTCGGCGATGTTGCCTTCCATCACCTTCTGCTGGTTGAGCACGTCCTGGATGCGGGCATTTTCGATGTCGAAGTTCGCATCGCCGATCTTCTTGTCGGCTTCGGCCAATGTCTCGAGCACCGTGCCGGACTGCTCGATCTTCGAGCGCATGTCCTCGACGACCTGCTTGGTCTTGGCAATTTCAGCGTCGAAATTCTGCAACGTCGCCATCGGGGCCTCCAGATTCGGCGTGGTTCGCGTTTTGCGAGCAGCGGCGAATATAGGTGGCGCTCAACTCTATGTGAAGGCGCGATGCGGATCGTTGTTTCGAAAACAACAACGGGGCCGGAACAGGTCCGGCCCCGTGATGCATGTTCGTCGATTTCAGACGCCTGCGGAGCTTGCCGGCTTGCGCTCGGGCCGCGGCTTTTTGACGGGGCCGGCAATCAGGCCTTCACGGATGGCCAGCTTGCGGGCGGCCTTGCGCGTGCGGCGGACGGCTTCGGCCTTTTCGCGGCCGCGGCGTTCGGAGGGCTTTTCGTAAGCGCGGCGTTCCTTCATTTCGCGGAACACGCCTTCGCGCTGCAATTTCTTTTTCAGGACCCGGAGAGCCTGGTCGACATTGTTGTCACGAACAAGAACCTGCAATGATCTGCCTTCTTCCTTTGGATGTTTGTGGGACATGACCCGGGGCTCGGATGGAGGAGCGCCGGGAACATAGCGAGAGGGGCCTATATAGGGGCATTGCGGATCAATTGCACGTCATGCCGAAATATATTTTCCAACCAACGCGTTATGCGGAAATTCTAGGAATTTGATTCTGGTCAGCCGGCAAAGCCGATGAAGTCGTCGGGGGCGATGCGGCCCATTTCCTCTTCCCAATGTCGGCGGCACAGCGACACGTAGATGTCCTTGCCGATGGCAACCTGCTCGCCTTGCTTCGCCACCTTTCCGTCGGGGCCGAGGCGAACCACCATCGTCGCCTTGCGGCCGCAGCGGCAGATGGTGCGCACTTCGCGCAGGTCGTCGGCCAGGGCCAGAAGCGCGCGCGAGCCGGAAAAGAGGTTGCCCTGGAAATCCGTGCGCAGGCCGTAGCACATCACCGGAATGTTCAACCGGTCGGCGACCCGCGCCAGTTGCCACACCTGTTCCTCGTCGAGGAACTGCGCTTCATCGACGAACACGCAGTGCACGGTGGTGTGCTCGTGGTGGGCGGCGACGCGGGCGAACAGGTCGTCGCCCTCGCGGAACATCTCGGCATCCGCCTCGAGGCCGATGCGCGATGAAATCTGGCCCGTATCGCCCTTGCGATAGTGGCCGGCAACGAACAGCATGGTGGTCATGCCGCTCTCGCGGTAGTTG
>MKRZ01000057.1:0-12775 GCA_001897075.1 Mesorhizobium sp. 61-13
GATTACTTTTGCCGCTCCCGAGGTTCGGGGCGCTATTCTTTCAGTCGATCCGACGTGCATCGCAACTGAAGTACATGCCCGCCCGTCACTAGGGCGAACGGCGATATTGTTGTCACATGTTCACGGAAACCAGTCTCCGCATCGAGCGGCCAGCGTCGGTTTGTTCGCACAGCCGGCACTGATGCAACGTGTTTGGCAACTGGCTTTCCCGGACATTCCTGCACCAAGAAAAAGAACACTCAAACAAGGAGATAGACAATGACCGATCGCCGTCAGTTTCTGGTTGGCACAGCAGCCTGCCTGGCAAGCGCAACATTGATGCCGGGCTTGGCACGCGCGGCACGACAATTTGATCCGCAGCCGGGAGAATGGCGAACGTTCCGTGTCGTCACTCGGCTCGAAATTCCGGCCGACAAGGGCGCCGTGCAGGCATGGGTCCCCCTCGCGTCGGTGAACGACGAATGGATGCAGCCGTTGGGCGAGAAGTGGACCGGCAATGCGGTGTCGGCAACGATTGTGACCGACCCGGCAAGCGGCACGAAGCTGCTTCACGCGACATTCGCCGAAGGCGGTTCCCCGGCTGTGCTTGAAGTCGAGAACACGATCAAGATGCGCGATCGGTCAGTCACAGGAACAGAGCCCAGCGGTAACCACAGCCTGAGCGACGGCGAACGGCAGCTATATCTGGCTGCCACGGATCTGGTACCGACGGATGGTATCGTCAAACAGACCGCCGACGAGATTACCAAAGGCCTTAACGATGATCGCTCCAAGGCGAAGGCCATCTATGAGTGGATCGTCGAGAATTGCCACCGCGACGGCGACGTGCGCGGTTGCGGCACAGGCGATGTCGTAGCGCTACTGGAAACCGGCGACCGCGGCGGCAAATGTGCCGATCTGAACGCACTTTTCGTGGGACTTGCCAGGGCCTCCGGCGTGCCAGCCCGCGACATCTATGGTGTTCGGGTTGCACCTTCCCGGTTCGGTTACAAGAGCCTTGGCGCCAATTCCGACATCGTCAGCAAGGCCCAGCATTGCCGTGCCGAGGTTTATCTGTCCGGACAGGGATGGGTGGCGGCCGATCCGGCCGACGTACGCAAGGTCATGCTGGAAGAGCCGCCGCGCGACAATGCGATCGATTCTCCGGCAGTCGTTGCCGTTCGCGAGAAATTGTTCGGAGCGTGGGAAGGCAACTGGCTTGCCTACAACACCGGCCATGACCTTGTTTTGCCAGGATCATCTCACAAGGTGGCGTTCCTGATGTACCCGCAGGCCGAGGTCGGCGGAACACTGGTCGACTCGCTCGATCCCGACAAAGTCAGCTACACGATCAAGTCGACCGCGATCTGAGACTAAATGGCATCACACCCGCCGGATCGATGCGACCCGGCGGGTGTGATACTATTAGCCAAGCCTACCAAATCCAGCCAGCAAGCACTGGCGACCAGGGAGACCAGAAATGAATGTCCAGAGCGTGTCGCTGACGGGATCGGGCGAACCTGTGCGGTTGACTGAACTGGCTCATGGCGGCGGCTGCGGTTGCAAGCTGGCCCCGTCCGTTCTCCAAGAACTGCTTGGCGGCCAGGCCGAGACACCGTTTGCCCAACTGCTCGTCGGAACCGAAACAGGCGACGATGCGGCTGTCTGGCAGGTGGACGACAAGACCTGTGTCGTCGCAACCACCGATTTCTTTATGCCGATGGTCGACGATCCGCGCGATTTTGGTCGCATCGCCGCGACCAATGCGATTTCTGACATCTACGCAATGGGCGCAACGCCAATCATGGCGCTCGCAATCCTTGGAATGCCGTTGGCGAAATTGCCGGTTGACTCGGTGCGCGAAATTCTCGCCGGCGGCCGTGCTGTTTGCCTTGAGGCGGGCATACCCATTGCCGGCGGCCATTCGATCGATGCTCCGGAACCCATTTATGGCCTGGCAGTGATCGGCATTTGCAGCCCAGAACAGGTTCGCCGCAACAAGAGCGCACAGCCGGGCGATGCACTCATCCTCACCAAGGGTATTGGCGTCGGCATCTACTCCGCGGCGATAAAGAAGAGCCGCCTCGACCGCGCCGGCTATGATGAGATGATTGCCTCCACCACCAAGCTCAACCGGATAGGGAGCGAGCTTTCGAAGCTGCCTCATGTCCATGCCATCACCGATGTCACCGGTTTCGGCCTGCTCGGCCACTCGCTCGAAATGGCGCGGGGATCGAACCTCACCATCCGCCTGAAGGATCAAGATGTGCCTTTCTTCCAGCAGGCGGAGGCTCTCGCCCGCGAGGGATTTATTACAGGCGCATCCATTCGTAACTGGGCCAGTTATGGAGACAGCGTATCGCTTCCGGACGGCTTGCCGGACTGGCGCCGGAACCTGCTGACTGATCCGCAGACATCGGGCGGGCTGCTGATTGCCTGCGCCGACGGACAGGCAAAAGATGTGTTGCTGGCCGTGCAGTCGGCCGGGTTCCCCCGCGCCAGTATCGTCGGAAGCGTCCATGCCGGTGCCCCCCGCGTCGAGGTAATCGCAGGCCCCTGAACGATGCTTCCCAGAGCTTGAATTTTGATGAGCCGGCAACCGTTGGTGCGACTGCTTGTGAACCCAGCCAACACATGGGTTTGATGCAAACTTAGTCGTTGATTCGCAGGGAGCGTAAGACGTGTTCAATTGCCTGCGTTTACTGCCGCATGGCGGGTTGATCCCCCATTACTGATCGGCTACTGAACGCCATGGCTTCCGGCGCAATTTCACTGCCGCAGCGGCGACTTCCTTCGGTCGACCAGTTGCTTCGCCTTGACGAGGCGGTTGTCGCAGTCAGGCTGTTTGGCCATGCGCAGGTCGTGGCGGCCCTTCGCGAAAGCTTGCAATCTTTGCGTGACGCGATGGCAGGGGTTGACGGGCACGGCATCGAAGGGTCCGTTCCGGCAATCGACGATATTTTGAGCGAAGCGATCGCTCGTCTCGAAGCGCGCGCAGCGCCTCGGGTTCGGCAGGTTTTCAATCTGACCGGTACAGTTCTTCATACCAATCTCGGCCGCGCCATTTTGGCGGAGGAAGCAATCGAGGCGGCAGCGCGGGCCATGCGGAACCCGACTGCGCTGGAGTTCGACCTTGGCAAGGGCAGACGCGGAGAACGGGACGAGCTTGTTCGCGGGCTCCTCAGCGAGCTGACGGGTGCGGAAGACGCCACCGTAGTCAACAACAATGCCGCCGCAGTGCTGCTTACGCTCAATACCCTCGCCGACGGCCGCAATGCGGTCATCTCGCGAGGTGAGTTGATCGAAATCGGTGGTGCATTTCGCATGCCCGATATCATCGCCGCCGCAGGCTCACGCATTGTTGAAGTCGGCACGACCAACCGCACCCATTTACGTGACTATGCCCGGGCGATAGGGCCTGATACGGGTTTGCTACTGAAAGTGCATACATCGAACTATCGCATACAGGGCTTCACGAAGGAGGTTCCCGCCCCCGAACTGGCCTTGCTTGCGAAAGAGCATAGCACCCTTCTGGTCAACGATCTCGGCTCAGGGACGCTTGTTGACCTTTCGCGTTTTGGCCTTTCGAAGGAGCCGACCGTGGCCGACGCCGTTCGCGAAGGTGCTGACATCGTTACATTCTCCGGCGACAAGCTGTTGGGCGGACCGCAGGCAGGTTTCATCATCGGTCGCCGTGAACTGATCGCGCGCGTCAACCGCAATCCGATGAAGCGTGCGATGCGTGTCGACAAGATCAGGCTGGCGGCGCTTGAGGCGACGCTGCGCCTCTATCTTCATCCTGAACGGCTGACTGAGCGGCTGCCGACCTTGCGGCATCTTGTGCGTTCCCCAGCCGAGATCGAGGCCCTTGCACAGAACATCATGCCTGCCGTGGCGGCAGCGGTCGGCAGTGGGTTCTCCGTTGAGGTGGCCGCTTGCGCAAGCCAGATCGGATCGGGTGCGCTGCCGCTCGAAACCGTTCCCAGCTTTGGTCTTGCAATACGTTCCGCCGATCCGAAAGCAAGTGGGCAAGCGATCGCCAGCTTGACAGCGGCATTTCGCGACCTGCCGGTCCCTGTCATCGGTCGTATCGCGGATCAGGCCCTGATCTTCGACCTGCGATGCCTTGAAGATCTCGCCGCCTTCACGTCCAATCTCTCGCACCTTGAGCTATCGGGGGTGCAGTAATGGGCGTTTTCGAGTGGTTTCTTGGGCATGAGCAAAACGACGAGCCGTCGATCCGGGCGCTAGTTCCCCCAGCGCGGCTGCAGCCCCTTTGCCGGAGCCAGTGACATGATCGTCGGCACGGCAGGCCATATCGATCACGGAAAAACGTCTCTAGTTGGCGCCTTGACCGGAGTTGATACGGATCGGTTGAAGGAAGAAAAGGCGCGAGGCATTTCGATCGACATCGGTTTTGCCTACATGCCTGTGGCAGACGGTCCAACGATCGGCTTTGTCGATGTGCCTGGACATGAGCGTTTCGTCCGCAACATGCTTGCCGGTGCGACCGGCATCGACTTTGCAGTTCTTGTCGTGGCCGCAGACGACGGAGTCATGCCCCAAACGTCCGAGCATGTCGCCATCCTTGATCTGCTCGGTGTTTGCGATGGCGTTGTCGCCCTCACGAAAGCCGATCTCGTCGGACCGGACAGGCTCGCCGCCGCGCGCAACGAGATTTCGAACCTCCTGCTTGGAACGAGGATGGCGAATTTCGAGGTCATCCCTGTTTCGCCGGTAACCGGGATGGGCATTGCGCAATTACGCGACCATCTGGTCGCTGCCGCTCGCACACGACAGGAGAGCAGGCTACGCGACGGCGCATTCCGGCTCGCGGTGGACAGATCCTTCACGCTCACGGGCGTCGGGACGGTGGTGACTGGAACTGTGCTGTCGGGCTCGGTGACGGTTGGCGACAATCTGTTGGTAAGCCCCACCGGTTTGTCCGTGCGTGTGCGGGGCATCCGTGCCCAGAACATGAAGGTCGACCGTGGCGTCACGGGTGACCGTTGTGCGCTCAACCTGGCAGGCGACGGCGTTACCAAGGACGCCATATCCCGCGGCGACATAGTGGTGGACCCGGGTATCCACGCGCCGTGCGACCGCGTTGATGCCCGCTTGCGCGTGTTGCGGTCGGAGACGAAGCCCGTGCCCCAGTGGATGCCGGTTCGGCTTCACCACGGCACAGTGGAAGTCGGCGCCCGCATTGTATTGCTCGGCGAGCAACCGATTTCTCCCGGCGAAGAAGGATTTGTGCAACTCGTGCTAGAACGGCCGGCTGCCATGACGTCTGGCGATCGGTTTGTGATACGCGATACGAGCGCACAGCGCACCATTGGCGGCGGCGTGTTGCTCGATCTGCGTGCGCCAAGTCGCAAGCGACGCACTCCGGAGCGGATGGCCCAGTTACAGGCATATTTGTCCGATACCCCAGAAAAAGTACTGTCGCAGTTGCTGGAAGGCCCCCCCTACGTTATCGACATTGACGACTTCCAACGTGACTTCGCGCTTTTGCCCCAACAAACCGATGCCATGTCGGACCGCCTCGATTTGAAGCGCCTGCGCGCCGGCGGCAAGACCCTGGCACTGGCAGCGGCGACATGGGCACGGTTTCGGCAGGCGATCACTGATCGGCTGGAACAGTTCCACGCGGATAATCCCGCCCTGCCAGGCATCGGCGTCGAGCGACTTCGCCTGCATGTTGAGCCACGACTATCGGCACCGGCATTCATTGCCGCGTTGCGAGAGCTGACTGATTCCGGTCATGTTGCCATGGACGGCACCTGGGTGAAGTCGCCGGACCATATCGTTCAACTGACGCCGCAGGATGCGGTACTCTGGGGAATAATCAGGCCGATGCTCGGCGGTGCGGCGCGCTTTCGACCGCCGCGAGTCCGTGACATAGTCGAGAGCAAGGGCGTTCGTGAAGCCGAGGTTAGAGACCTGCTCAAACGTCTCGGCCGGATGGGACGTGTGGTTGAAATCGATCGTGACCACTTCCTGCTGCGCGACACGATCGCTGAAATCATCGGCATAGCGCTCGAGATGAGCGAAGCTTCCAGCGACGGACAATTCGCCGTGGCGACGATGCGCGACAGGCTCGACAACGGCCGCAAGGTAGCGATCCAAATTCTTGAATTTCTTGATCGGCACGGCGTGACCTTCCGCCGTGGAGACCTGCGCCGGATCAACAAGAATCGGCTCGATCTTTTTGGATCTCACAAAACTGCAGATCCTGCAGGAACAACCGATGCAACTGGAAGAGATGCGTCCCCGGTGGGGCGTCCGGACTTCAAATCCGGGAAGGGCCGCGAGACGGTCCTTGGTGGGTTCGACTCCCACTCTCTTCCGCCACGCACTTGAGCGATCCAAGGCGATCGAAGGCGAATGTACCGCTTTGGCCTGCCTCATTGGGAAGGCCTGCCGGATACGTTAGAGCTCCGGCGATTTAACGTGGTCTTGTGAAAGTGGTCCGGACTGGATGCCGGATCTCTGACGGACTTTCCTATCGGAGCAAGTCACACGAAGATCGGCTCTCAACAGATCATAATTGTCCAGTATCCGCTTCCCCCATGCGAGCACCTTTATGCCATCGGTGGTAAGCCCTCGAAAAGACTGGCCGCGCTCTATCAATTGAGCATCAAGGTCCTTCTCCAGCTTCTGTATAGCTGACGACAGCGTGGGCTGGCTCACACCGCAGGCCCTTGCGGCCCTGCCGAAGTGTTTTTCTTGCGCTAAAGTAACGAAAAATGAGAGGTGTCTGATCTGCATGAGACGGCCACCATAATATGCACGGTCGGAACCGCGCAACTATGCAGGTCTGCTAAATCAAGTCAGTTTGAAACCGCGATCTCATAGGTGAAGGCCGCAGTCGCAACATCGGCATGGCCGTGACGCAGGCCGTTGATGCCGATAACGCCCATGTAGACCCCGATCAACAGCATGAGGACGCCTGATGCGTAGGGCGCGCGGCGTGCGAAGGTGCTGAAGCCAGACCAGCGTTTTTGAATATGGCGAACGCTCAACGAGGCAAGCACTCCCGCTGCTACCATTGTGACAGCCAATCCGATGCTGAAGCACAACACCAGAACGGCACCCAACGACAGTTGCTTGAGCTGAAGGCAAAGCAACAGAACGGTGATTGCAGCGGGACAAGGGATAAGCCCGCCCGTCAAGCCGAACATGACGATCTGGCCCGTGGTTACGTTGCGATTGGAGAACCGGCGCGCGATGTCGCTGGCGTGGGCGCGCTCGTGCGCATCCATGTAGTCGCCGTCCTTGCCGACATCGAGACCGTGAGTGTGGCCAACCTCGCTGAAATGAACATCGTAGTCATGGGTGTGGCTTCCATGACCGAGACTGATCCGCGCCTTGAAATCATGCGGCTCCGCAATCTCCTGCAAGCTTTCGAGATATTCGCCCTTGTCGACGAAGGTAAACGCCTGCCGTGAACCGTCCGCTCGCTCGGTTACCAGGGTCGCGTCTTTCGCCGCCCAGCGGTGTCCGCTTTGAACATGGATCCGAAACCTGGGTGGCGCACCGTCTTCGAAGATGTTCAACGTAAGTACACCGTGCCCTGTATCGACCTTTTGCCCCTCGCCCTCGTGGTGATGATGGTGGTCGTGGCCAGCTTCCAGAACCTGGCTGCGCCATGTGCGCCAGATCATCCATGCCGCGATACCGACAACGATCACCCCCGAAACCAACTGGAAATACGGTTCACTCGTTTCTGCATCCAAGCCTTGGCCGATGTATTGGCCGCCGAGCGCGACAAGCCAGACAATTGCTGTATGTGAAATTGCGGCCGATACGCCCAGCAGAACCGCCTGGGCAATCGTACCCCGCACGGCAATAATAAAAGCCGCCATCATTGTCTTGGAGTGGCCCGGCTCAAGGCCGTGCAAAGCACCCAAGAGAATCGCAGTGGGTATAAAAAGCCATGCGTATGCAGTTCCTTGCTGCAAGAGCTCAGGAAGCGAGGCCATAGACTGTCTTTCTTGGAGACTTGGGGGCTACTTCACATAGGTGCGTATGACTTCGATCAGTTCGCTAGCCCCGCGTTGACGGGCATCCTCGCTGTCCGCCGCAAGGATGTGGGATTCGATATGTTCCTCGATCAGTTCGCGCGTGAGGCCATTGAAGGCCCCCCGCACCGAAGCGACCAGTTGAAGCACATCGGCACAGCCTATTTCATTTTCAAGCGCGCTTTCGATCGCTTGAACCTGACCCTTGATGCGACGAACGCGGGCAAGCAATTTCGACTTGTCTTGTATCGTGTGGGACATGCGTTCAACCTTCAAAATAGTATAGGGGGGTATTCTATCTTGTCAACTCAGATACAGCGAATTTCTGGCGTTTGGCGGCATTGATGGCACTACGCCGGCATCAGGCAACAAGCTGATTGCTAGTTATGTTTTGTGGGTGCGCCGAACAAGCCACCCGGCGCGAACGCTTCGCGCAGGTACTCGGCAAATTTCTTCGCCGCCGGACGCATGATGTGGCGCCTGAGGCTGAGGCTCATGACGTGGACGGGCAGCAGTTTCTCCCGGATCGGCAGCACCGCTATGCGCGTGCCGTCATAGCCGAATGTGGTGCCGGGAACGGCGTTGTGAATGGTGTAGCCGTGACCATGCCCCACCAACCCGCGAATGAGTTCGTAGGAATGGGACCGGTAGACGATACGGGGCTCGATCTTGCAGGCAAGAAAAAGGCTAAAGAAATATTCTCGCGAATGCGGGAGATCGAGGAGGATGAACGGCTCATCCGCAAGTTCCGAAAGGCTGACGTCGGGACGATCGGCAAGCGGGTGCTGCGCCGACAACAAAACGTAAGGCGGCAATTCCGCCAACAGCTCGCCAGTGACTTCCTCGGTTAGAGCATAGGCATAGGAAAGCGCCATTTCGAAACGACAGGAAATCAACCCGTCCAGCATCTCCTTCTGGTTCCCCTCTTCCAGGTTGACCATGATGCCAGGCATGCGCTGGGAGAACTCGGTTAGCAGCCCCGGCATGAAGCGCGTGGCCAAGGTGACAAAGCTGCCGACGGTAATCTCTCCAGACAAACCGTCGCTCAAGGCCATCGCATTGCGTCCAAACTCGCGCGCATGGTTGAGCAGGAGTCGTGCCTCACCGACGAAGCGCCGGCCCGCAACGGTCAAAGTCACGCCCCGGGCGTGATGACGAACGAAAATCTGGGCTCCGAGTTCGGTCTCCATGTGGGCGATCGCATTGGAGACGGATGGCTGCGAAACGTTCAGCAAACGGGCTGCTTCGGTCACGCTGCCGGTGTCGGCGGTGGTGACGATGTAGTCGAGTGTGCGGAAGGACATGTGCATAGCTAAAATCTATCTTGTTGCCATATTAAAAGTATTTTTCATTATGCGACTTCTATGATCAAGTCATAAAAAAAGACAATCGAAGTGACCGTCATGAGGGACGGAACCTTTGAAGCCGTTAGGGGCGGCACTTGACGCATGGCGCCAATGAGGAATGGGCCAGCGGACTAATTTCGAGGTTTTGATGTATACGCGTGGCAAGCTATGGCTTGAAACGGTAGGCATTCTTTGCCCACAAATTCCCCTGCTTTTGAATATCTGCATACAATAAGCCAAAACCAACAAGGAGGAGTTGAAATGTTGGGAATTAGGAAACTTGCAGTTCTCGCAGCAGTCGGCCTCAGCCTTACGGCCGTTCCTTCAGCCTTCGCCCAAACCAAGCTGCGCTTGGCGGTTGAAACGACCGGTCGCGATCCCACCAACGTGATGCTGTCGACATTCCGCGACGAGCTCAAGAAGTCCGTGGGCGACGAGGTTGCGATTGAGTTCTTCGAAGGTGGCGCGCTGGGTGATGAAAACGCCTTGGCCGAGTTGATCCGCGCCGGTCAGGTCGAAGTCGTTTCCATGGGTTCGGACATCGTTTCACTCGACAGCAAGTTCGCCGTCTTCGACATGCCGTTCCTGCTCAAGGACAAGGCAACCGCCCGTGCCGCCATGGATGGCGAGCTTGGCGAAATGCTGGCGAAGTCCCTTCGCGAGACCGTCGACCTCGAAGTCATCGGCTACGGCGAATTGGGCTTCCGCGTCATTAGCAACAACGTTCGCCCGATCGTAAAACCAGAAGACCTGAGTGGCTTGAAACTGCGTACGCCCAGCAATGAGGGCCGTATCCTGGCGTTCAAGACGCTTGGTGCGGCGCCGACCCCGATGCCTCTCGGCGAAGCCTATGTCGGATTGCGGCAGGGCGCGATCGACGGCCAGGAAAACCCGCTTTCCGTCATCAAGGAATTCTCTCTGTTCGAGGTTCAAAAATACATCTCGCTGACCAATCACGTCTATACGCCAATCTCGCTCACCATGAACGGCAAGGCGTGGGATGCCCTCACCCCCGAGTTGCAAGCCAAGCTCAAGGCTGCGGCAAAGGTTGCGGGTGACGAGACGCGCAAGCTCTCCGACGAAAGCGACGCCAAGCTCGTGGACGAGTTCAAGGCTGCCGGCGTGACGATCAATGAGATCGATCCGGCTCCCTTCCAGGAAGCGGCTGCGCCTGTCGCAGAAAAAATCTCCAGCGTCGTGACGCCTGAGTTCATGACCCGCGTACAGGAAGTCCTGAAATGAACGACTTGCATAACCTCTCCTCCCGTTTCCGCTATGACGGAAACGGGTCGAAGGCACGGATCGGGCTGATTTTCATGGCCTCAAGTGTGGTCATGGAATCCGAGATGTGGGCCATGGCCGCCGAGGGCGTGGCAGTCCACACAACGCGTATCAAATTGCCGAAGGTGACCGTCGAGGGCATCGAGGAAATGATGAACGCGCCGGAACTCGAGCAGGCAGCGCGCCTGCTCGGGTCAGCCCCGATCGACGTGCTGTGTTTCGGCGGCACCAGTGCTTCGTTCCTGCACGGCACGGCCTATGACCATGCATTGATCAAGAAGTTGAAGTCCTGGGCGCCAGGGCCGAAAATCACGACCGCTTCCACTGCGACCCTTGCCGCACTGGCCGAAGTAAAGGCAGGGCCAGTCGTGCTTGCCACGCCCTATGTCGACGGCGTGCATGCCCGAGCCATTCGCTTTCTCGAGGAGAATGGCCACAAGGTTCTGAAGCACAAGAACCTGGGCATCGATACGGACCAGGCTTTGGCCGAAGTGCCGATCGAGCGCGTGTACGACATGGTGATGGAAATCGACCATCCAGATGCCACGGCCGTATTTATCAGTTGCACCAATTTCTGGTCGGTGGGCGCCATCGAGGCGCTGGAAGCCGCACTCGGAAAACCGGTCATTTCCGCCGTGCAGGCCTCGTTCTGGCACTGCCTCGAAGTGAGCGGGGTGAATGGCGCGAAGCCCGGCTATGGGCGTCTTTTCAACAAGCGTATCGCACCCGCGGAGGTTCACGATGGCTGAAGAAACTGAACTCGCCGCCACGGACTTCGAAATGAGCCCGCCACCTGCTGGTCGGTTTTCAAAGGGCCTCAATTTCGTCCTCGAAAACCTTGCAATGGCGTTGATGGCAATCCTGACGCTGCTGGTGTTTGCCAACGCCTTCTCAAGATACGCCTTCTCTGCGCCGCTTCCGTGGACTGAAGAAGCCGTGACCTATCTGCTGGTCTGGCTGGCAGCGGTGGGCATCATCATCGCGGGCCTGCGCCAGACACTGATTTGCTGTGACATCGTTACCTACCGGCTGCGGCCGGGGCCCCAGCGGATCGTCGCGACCTTCTGCGCGCTCCTTGGATCGGCGACCATGTTCTACTGCGCCTGGTTGACCTGGCAATATCTGCAGATCTTCGGGTCCGACCTCAGTCCTGTCCTGCGCATACCCAAGGGCGTGTTGATCTCTGCCTTGTTGGTAGCGCTGCTTGGCCTGGCGGTAACCCTCCTCGTCCCGCTTTTCAGGAGGAAGTAGAGCGATGCTCTCCCTAGCCCTTATCACAATTCTCACGCTTTGCGTGCTGGCGGTTATGGGCATGCCCATAATCATCGCCCTCGCCGCCTCGGTCATCGCTTTTCTGTTCTTCTCCAGCGGGTGGGAACTGGCACTGCCGCAACAGACTCTGGTCGGTGTCAGCGACTACATTCTCGTTACGCTTCCCCTATTCATCCTTGCCGGCAACATCATGAATGTCAGCGGCATTGCCGACAGGCTCTTCGCGTTCGCCAGCGCGGCAGTCGGCTGGATGCGCGGCGGCCTAGCTCATGTCGACGTGATGGTTTCCATCATGTTTGGCGGCATGATCGGAACCTCGGTCGCCGACTTGGCTGGAACCGGCTCGGTCATGATCCCGAAGCTGAAGAAGGCGGGGTATCCGGGTCCCTTTGCCTGTTCCATCACGGCCACGTCCTCGGGCATTGGCATCCTGATCCCGCCGAGTTCACCCATGATCCTCTACTCGGCCGTAACCGGCACTTCGCTCGGCGCCTTGTTCTTGGCCGGCGTTATCCCCGGTCTCCTCATGGGCCTCGTGCTGATGATCACGATCGGAATATTGGCGCGCCGCAATGGCTGGAGCCCGATGCAGAGTTTCGAATGGCGCGAACTTATGCGCACCGGCAAGGAAGCCATCCTGCCAATGGGCATGCCCGTCCTGATTCTCGGAGGGCTGGTATTTGGCATCTTCACGCCGTCCGAGGCCGGGGCATTCGCGGTCGCATACGCCATTATCCTCTCAATGGGCGTCTATCGATCCATGAGCTTTGTGGATCTGCGAAAGTCCCTGGTCGAAGCCACCGTGCTCACCGGCGAAGTCCTGCTCGTCGTAGGCTTTTCGGTGGCGCTCGGATGGGCTCTGTCTGCGGCGCG
>MKRZ01000057.1:12787-26389 GCA_001897075.1 Mesorhizobium sp. 61-13
GATGCAGTACCTGTTCCCATTCGAGTCCACGATCCCGCAAATCTTCCTGATGCTGGGTTTGGCGCTCATCGCAGGCATGGTGCTCGACCCATTGATCCCGATGATCATGCCGGTGCTGCTGCCGTCGCTGCTGGCTCTCGATGTCGACCTGGTGCACTTCGGCGTCCTGATGGTGGTCACGGTGGTCATCGGACAGGTCACGCCGCCAGTGGCATTGGCGCTGATCGTGGCAGCCCGGATCGGACGGGAGGATATCGTAGCGACCTTCAGGGCGAACACGCCGCTGCTTCTGAGCATGTTTGTCCTGCTGATATTGCTCATCTTCTTCCCTGCCCTCACCACCTGGCTGCCCAGCCTGATGATGTAGGCGCCAGCCGGAACAAGGCCTGCCCTGCATGGGCAGGCCACATCTCTCCCAAACTCACGGCTGGTGTCGGGTTCAGCGTCCGTGCGCACTCAGACAGCCGATATGAACAAGGTTACGACAATGCAAAATCTACAAGGCGAGGAAGGCCTCACAAACGGCGGAGCAAACGCTGAAGGCGCGCTTCTCTTCTACAGCGAATTCGATGATCCAGGTGAATGGCGTGATGTTCTGAAGTCGGAACTCCCGTCCCTCGATTTTCGCGTTTATCCCGAGGTCGGCAATCCCGAAGACGTGCGCTACGTTCTTGCCTGGAAGCCCTTCCCCGGATTCTTCGAGCCGTTCCCCAACTTGTCGCTTGTCGTCAACCTTGGTGCCGGAATCGATTCACTGGCAGGCCGGGCCGATCTTCCGGACGTGCCGATTGCGCGACTGTCCGATGATGGGATGATCGCGCTCATGAAAAGCTACGTGCTCTTTTCGGTCATCCGCTATGCGCGCGACATCCCGGACTTCGAGCAGGCCAAGCGCCTGAGTGAGTGGCGCTACATCCACCCTCGCCCCCTGCATCGGATCAAGGTCGGCGTGCTGGGCCTCGGACATCTCGGATCAGCAGTAGCGTCCGCGCTGGCCAACCTTGGCTTTTCTGTCCACGGCTGGGACCACGTGGAAAAGTCCATAGCTGGCGTGGAATGTCATTTCGGCGAGGCGCGGGACGACTTTCTGTCCAAGGTAGAAATTCTCGTGAATATGCTGCCGCTCACCACGGACACCAAGGGTCTTATCGATGCTTCGGTGTTCGGTGCGCTTCCGAAAGGCGCAAAGTTCATCAACGCGTCGCGAGGACCTGTTGTCGATGAGCCGGCCTTGGTCGAAGCGCTACGCTCCGGCCAGATTGGCGGTGCGACGCTCGATGTGTTCTGGACCGAGCCGTTGCCAGCCGACCACCCGTTCTGGCAGATGGAGAATGTCCTCATCACGCCGCATCTTGCCAGCATCACGGTGCCGGAGACGGCCGCTCGCGACGTTGCCGAAAACATACGTCGCGTAAGGAATGGCCACGAGCCACTGCATCTGGTCAATCCAAGCCGGGGATACTGAATTCTACCATCGCGGCGTGGAAAGGGCCGGAAGCTACCGGCCCTTTTTGCTGTCTATAGGTAGGCAGAAACTGCGCCGCTCTAGTTCTGTGCGCCACACCAATCATAGATCGACAGCGCCATCACCTTGATAGAGGTGATGTAGTCGTCGATCGAGACATACTCGTCATTGGCATGCATGACCGCCGTGGAGCCGGGGCCAAAGATGACGGTTGGCGTGTTGCCGTAGCTGTTCAGGAACCGGGTGTCGGCCGCACCTTGCCGGCCGCTGATGGTCGGCTGCTTCCCGGTGATCTCCGTATAGGCGTGGCTCACCGTTTCGACGATGCCGTGATCGCGCGGTATCTCCGAGGCTTCCGCATCGTAGCCGACAAAGCGCACCACCGGCGGATGATCCTTCATCCAAGGGTCCTTGGCGGCGGTCTCGGCGATCTTCTTCACCAAGCTTTGCTTGACGCCCTCGTGATCCTCGCCGGGAACCGTGCCGATGCTGCCCTTGAGCACCGCGCTTGCCGGGAAGGCACTTGGGTAGTTGCCTGCCTGGAAGCTGCCGATGATGCAGGGCAAGGAGTCCAGAGCGCTCGGGTAAAGCGGATGCTTGACGGTTGCCACGCGGTGATCTTCCAGCTCCTGCACCGCCTTGACGATCTTGTTGCCGAGCTCGATGGCGCTGATGCCCAGATACCGCTGCTGGATACCGGCCGGCTTGCCCTGGACGTCGATCTGGAACCAGATGCGGCCGATACAGGCGGGCTGCACGTGCAGGTCACTGGTCTCGCCTGAAATGCCGGCGTCCGCCTTGTAGCCGCGAATGACCGTATCGAGCGTACCGTGACCGGAAACCTCTTCGTCAATGACGACATTGATGAAAACGTCGCCCTTCAACTTGACGCCTGCCTGCTTGAGATACTCAACCGCGAGGATATGGCTGGCCACGCCGCTCTTCATGTCGCACGATCCGCGCCCATAGATACGGCCATCCTCGATCTTTGCCGACCAGGGGTTGTCGCTCCAACCTTCGCCATTTCCGACAGGAATGACGTCGGTATGGCCGTTGAGCAGCAGCGACCGACCGCCGCCTACGCCCTTACTCGTTGCCACGATGTTGGGACGGCCTTCATAGCCGCGATCTACCGGGCGGTAGCCCGGATGCTTCTTCAGCTCCTCCCAGTCGGTATCCCACATGTCAACATCCAACCCGATGCCTTTCATGTAGTCGGCAACGAACGCCTGGATGGCTGCTTCGTCTCCAGTCACGCTGGGGATCGAAACCATCTTCTGCAGGAATTGGATGGCCTTGTCCTTGTTCTTGTCGATGGTGTCCAGAATGGCCTGGCGCTGCGTCGTCATCTTCAACTCCAATGTTGCAAATGGTGGAAGGCCGCCCGGCTCAAGCTGCCGCGCGGCCAAAGATCAATTCATCTGGTCAGGCAGCCACAACACCAGATCCGGCGCGGCAATCATGATGCCCATAAGCAGAATGTTGATCAGGATGAAGGGAACGGCGGCACGATATATGTCGCCCATGGTCGTGTTTTTCGGCGCGATGCCTTTCATGACGAACAGCGAGAGGCCGAAGGGCGGGGTAATCGTCGCCATCTCCAGGTTCACCATCATGATGATGCCGAACCAGATCGGATCCCAACCCATCTGATGCACGATAGGCAGGAAAATCGGGATCGTGACCAGCACTATGGACGTCTGCTCGATGAACATTCCGAGGAACATCACGATCAGCTGCATGAGGATAAGCAGCACCAACGGATGTACAGGCAGGTCGCTGGCAAGATTGGTGATCGCGCTGGTCGTACCCGAGAAGCTCAGCAATTGGCTGAACGCTGCCGACCCCGTGAGAATGATCAGGATCATGATCGAAAGCTGGGTTGCCGATCCGACACCTTGGACGAGCACCTGCCAGTTCAGCTTGCGGTAGAGGATTGCAAGAACGAATGTGAGGAACGTACCAATCGCGGCAGCTTCCGTCGGCGTCGCGGTGCCAAAGAAAATGAGGCCGATGATCATGAACACGATGCAGATCGGCGGCACGAGATAGAGAGCGGCGTCACGCAGCCGCTGTCCAAGAGGGACATGCGGGGCCTCGTAGCTCGGAGCTTCGTGAGGCCGCAACGTGGCTCGAATGACCAGGTAGCCGATGCACAGGATTGCCAGAAGGATTCCGGGCACGATGATGCCGATCAGAATCTTGGCCACCGAGAAACCGCCAAGGCTTGCCAGCACGATAGCCAACGTGCTCGGCGGAATAAGGATGGCAAGCCCACCACTGGCAAGGATAGGGCCGATCGACATCGACTTGGCGTAGCCGCGCCGCTCCATCTCAGGGGTCAAGGTCGAGCCCAACATGGCGACGGAACCCATTGCCATGCCGGTGAGTGTTCCAAGCAGCGCGCCGGCGCCAATGGCGAGAACCGACAGCCGTCCGGCGACAAAGCCTAACCACTGGTCGAGCACCTCGATCATTCGCTGAGCGATGCCCGAATGGAACATGATCGCGCCCATCAGGATGAACATCGGAACCGGCACGAGCACGAAGGTCGAAATCGAACTGTCGATGCTCAAAATGAGCTGGTTGAAGCCGGAAACGCCGCCCCAGAGGTAGAACACGCCAGCCAGGTTGACCAACAGGAAGGCAATGGCGACCGGCAAGCCGATGATCATCAGCGTGCCAAGGCCGGCAAAGAAAAGAATAAGGAATTGCCACCAGAGCATGACGATCAGGCCTCCAGTCGAGGTGTGTCGGAAATGACGGCTTCGCCCCTGAGGAAGCGCAGCGCCCGTCTCAGGAATTCAATGCCGAGAAGCAGGCAGCCAAGCGGGATGACCCACAGATTTACTGCGCGTGGAATCTCGATTTCAGCCGCGATCAGAATGCCGCGTTGCAGGGACAGCAGAACCGCCTGCGTCGCAAACCATGTGATTACGAAGCAAACGGCCGCTCCGATCAGCGAGCTGACAAACATCACGATGCGCTGAACATTCGGGCGCAAATTTCCGATGACTATGTCGACCGAAACATGGCCGTCGCGTCTAAGGACCCAGGCTGCACCAAGGAAGGTGATGTAGACCATCATGGTGCCGCTGATCTGATCTATGCCGAGAATTCCGTGATTGAAGAAGGCTCTCAAAGCCACCTTCAGCACGGTTGCCAGCATCATCACAACCAGCAAGACGCCAGCCACGACGGCGAAAAAATCGAGGACGAAATCGAATGAGCGTTCAAGCTTGCTCATGGGGAACCTGACTGTTTGGTTGTGAGGCGGACCCGGCATTCGGAAAGCCCGGCTCGATTTGTTGCTCTTGAAAACCTGGATCTGATGGCTTCCGAGCTTGGCTACCGCAACGATCAGGCCAAATTCGACCTGATCGAAAAATTCCTTGCGATACATTTGATCAGCATTGTCGCCACGGCGTCAGACTGTTCTGAAACGAAAATGCCAGCCGGAGTTTCCGACTGGCATCTGGTGTCACTTGGCAGCAAACAACGCTTTGACTTCCGCGATGCGGTCGGCGCCGAGCACGGACTCGTAGTAGGCCCACAACGCATCGTTGGCGACCTCGGTCCAGCGCTTGGATTCCTCGTCGGAAATGTTGAGAATTTCCATTCCGTCCTTGGTCATGATCGCCTCTTGTTCCTTCTGGTTCTTGTCGAACCAGTCGAGGGCGAACTGCTGGGTTTCAGCGATAGCCTTCAGCAGGATTTCCTGGACTTCCGGCGACAGGCTCTCCCACTTGGCGAGGTTCATGGCAACGCTACCGCCGCTGCGATACATCGGCTTGTTGATCATGTACTTGGTGACGGTCTGCCAATTGTAGCGTGTGAAAGCGTCAGCCACCGGCCAGCTGAAACCTTCGACGGTGCCGCGATCCATGGCCAGGAAGATTTCCGACGGCGGCAGCGTAACGGATTCCGCTCCAACGGCCTGTACGAAATGGCGCGTAAGCGGAGCAACGCGCAGCTTCTTACCCTTCAGGTCGTCGATCGATTTGACCGGAAAGTTCGTGGAAATGTAGTGAGCGCCTTCACCCGGATCGCCGGCGGCATGACCGAGGTAGCGCACGCCCTTCGCTGCGTAGATCTTGGTCATATAGTCGTAAAGCGCAGAGCCGGGTCCGCCATCCGGAACCGTCAGCGGCGAGAGTTCGGTGATATCGCCACCCGGCACAACACCGGCCCAATAATTGGGAGCGCCGTACCAGACATCGAAAACGCCATTGACCAGAGCTTCCGGCTGATCGAACGGCGGCAGAACGTCGTCAGCACCGATATAGGTGATGGACACCTTGCCTTCGCCAAGGCGATTGACGTTTTCCATGAAGTTCTTGCCGACCTCGGCCGTTGGCGAAAAGCCCGGAGCCCAGGCGCCGACCATCTTGAGCGTGACGGCATCGTCAGCGCGAGCGGCGCTGCCCAGCAGAGCCAAACCTACGGCTAGTGTGGCACAGCCGCGCGCAAAGGTTTTCATTGCAAACATCAATCTCTCTCCCATCGGCGCAGCGGCTGCCGCGCTGGTTACAATTGCCTAGCCTTTCACAAGGGGATCCTCTATCCGGCAGCTTGATTTAATGCGCGGCAATCGCATTTGTCTACAATTTTTTTTCTATTGCATACAAACAATGGCTCGATTAGTTTGACTTGCATAGACGGCCATTGCCGCAGTTTCATATTGGTGGCGAATACCCCGTCGGATCTTCGCTTTCGAACAGAGGAACCGATGAGACCAGCATCATTTGAGTACCATCGAGCCACATCACTCGATCATGCCCTTGAACTTCTTCATCAGTTTGGAGACGAAGGTCGCCCGATCGCGGGTGGGCAAAGCCTCGTGCCGATGATGAATTTCCGCTTGGCTCGGCCGGGCCATCTTGTCGATATCAACAGGCTGCCGCTGAATGTCATCGAGATTGACGGCCCGGTGCTGCGCATCGGTGCACTGACCCGGCACATCGCCTATTTCGACAATCCGCTGATTGCGAAGTATTTCCCGGCCTTCCTCGATGCCGTCCACTACATCGGGCATCCGACAATTCGGCGCAACGGTTCAATCGGGGGCAGCATTTCTCACGCGGACCCGACCGCGGAACTGCCGGCGGTCGCTGTTTTGTACGATGCAGACATTGTCGTTCGCTCATTGGAAACCACACGCAAGATCAACGCGGCGGAGTTCTTCCTGAGCGCGTATGTCACCGCGCTCGAGCCGGGCGAGATGGTCGTGGCCATCGAGTTTCCTCTGCCACCCGAGGCGTATACCGGCAGCTTCGTGGAGCTGAGCGAACGCAGCGGAGATTTCGGCATGGCCTCTATCGGCATCACGCTTGAATTTGCCGATGGCGCCATCACTAAGGCCGCCATGGTCTGCTCGGGAGCCGACCTGTTTCCGATTCGCGCACCCGAAATCGAGGAGTATCTTGTCGGCAAGCCTCTGGCATCACCAGGCTCGGCCGAAGCCGGCGCGATCTTTGCCGCATCGATCGACCCGGCCGACGATCACATTGCATCGGCAGAGTATCGCCGCGGCCTTATTGCGGAACTGACGCGACGCGCTATCGACATCGCCTGCACGCGAGCGCTGGAAAGATCATGATCGAAATTACACTTGAAGTGAATGGCGTGAAAAAGACGCTCAGCGTTGAGCCAAGGCGCTTGCTCGCCGACGTGCTGCGTCACGAGTTCGGGATGTCGGGTGTCCATATCGGCTGCGCCCACGGAGCCTGCGGCTGCTGCACGGTGCATCTTGACGGAACGCCTCGCCTCTCTTGCCTGACGTTTGCCGTTCAATGCGACAACTCGTCGATCAGCACGGTGGAAAGCCTTGGCGGAACGACCGCCGATCATCCTTTGCAGAAAGCGTTCAGGAGCGAGCACGGCCTGCAATGCGGCTATTGCACGCCGGGGTTTCTGATGACCTTGGTGCCATTCGTCGATGAAATGGTGATCCAGAAACGTATTCCGGAGGACGAGGAAATCCGGGAAGCCATGAGCGGCAACATATGCCGCTGCACCGGTTACCACGGCATCGTCTCGGCGGTCCGCAAGGCGGTTACCGATGGCCTGAAATCGGGAGCGGCATAAGATGAACGCGGAACGTCCCAAATTCATCGGAGCCCGTGTTCAGCGCTTCGAAGACATCAGGCTGCTTTCGGGAACCGCGCGCTACATCGCGGATATCGACCTTCCCAACATGCTGCATCTGACGTTTGTGCGGGCTGAAACCGCCCATGCGAACATTGTCGACATAGACAGTTCCGGCCTTGCCGACCTCGGTTTCCCAACCTGGGTTTTCACGGGCAAGGACACCGCTGGCCTCTCGATGAAGGCGCATCAGGACTACCCCGAAATGCAGTACTCCGAGCAGCCGCTGCTGGCCGAAGGAAAAGTGCGTTTTGTCGGCGAACCCGTAGCCGTGGTTCTGGCTGAAGATGCCTACAAGGCCGAGGATGCGGCCGAGCACCTGCTTGTCGACTACGATCTTCTTCCCGTCGTCGGCAACATGGAACAGGCGCGCGATCCTTCGATACCGCCGCTCTTTGACGGCTGGTCCAGCAATGTGATCGTGCAGCGCGGAATGAAGGGCGGAGATATCGAGGCTGCAAAAGCGGCAGCCGCGCATGTCTTCAAGCGCACCTACAAGACACAACGCCAGGCTGGCGTGCCCATGGAAGGGCGAGGTGTCGTCGCCTACTACAACCCTGCCGATCGCGTGCTGACGGTGTGGTCGTCCACCCAGATGCCCCACCTCGTGCGCACCTACATTTCCGAAGAGCTTGGGCTGCCGGAGTCGCGCATTCGCGTGGTAGCTCCGGACGTCGGCGGCGGCTTCGGCGTAAAGGGGCAGGTCTTTGGCGATGAAATCCTGATCGGCTGGCTGGCCATGAAGACAGGCCGTCCGGTCAGGTGGATAGAGGACAGGCGTGAGCATCTGATTGCCTCGATCCACGCGCGCGATCATCAACACACGTTGGAAGCCTATGTCTCGGCCGACGGGCGTCTGCTTGGCCTTAAGGCGGACATTACCGTCGACAACGGCGCTTACTCGACCTACCCCTTCACCTCTGCCGGTGAGCCGGGCATGGTCGGAAAGGTGCTGCCTGGCCCTTACGACTTCCGCGCCTATGAGGCGACTTTCCGTGCGGTTGCGACCAACAAGTGCCCGATCGGTACCTATCGCGGCGTTGCACGTCCCTCGGCGGTGTTTTCCCAGGAGCGCCTGATGGACGACATCGCGAAAGAGTTGGGGCTGGATCCGTTCGAATTCCGTCTCAAGAACATCATTCGCCAGTTCCCCTACAAGAACGTCCTGGGCTTCACCTACGACGAAGGTTCATACGCGCAAGCCTTGGAAAAGATGCAGGTTTTGCTCGCTGACGATGTCGCGGAGGCGGAAGCCTCGCGCACGTCATCGACCAAACGTATCGGCGTTGGCATCGCCTGCTTCATCGAGCAAACCGCGCACGGCACACCGGACTTCACCCGCCGCCGCGTCCCGATTGAAACCGGATACATCGCAGCTCGCGTCGACATGGCACCCGACGGCGAGGTGACAATCGATCTTGGCCTGCAGAACCACGGCCAGGGACTTGAAACGACGATGGCGCAGGTCGCCGCCGACGCCTTGGGTATCCGGCCGGAGAATGTCTACGTGCGCCACGGCGACACCATGACGACGCCCTACTCGGTCGGCACCTGGGGAAGTCGCGGCGGGCCGCTTGGCGGCGGGGCGGTGCATGTGGCCGCTACCAAGATTGCCGACAAGCTACGCGCAATTGCGGCCCATCTGCTGCAAACAAAACCGGACCAGATCGAATTGGTCGATGGCCGCGCCGTACAACGCGACAATCCGGGCAGCTACGTCGAGATCAAGAAGCTGGCTCGCATCGCCCAACGCAATGTCGAGCAGTTGCCGGAAGGCATGGGCACCGGCCTGGAAGCGCATGCCAGCGTCGATGGCGCACCGGACGGCTGTTACTCGAATGCCGTACATGCAGCCGTGGTCGAGATCGACGTTCCGACTGGCAAGATCAAGCTGCGCCGCTTTGTCGTGGTCGAGGATTGCGGCACGATTCTGAACCCGTTGGTGGTGGATGGGCAGGTGCGCGGCGGCGTCGTCCAGGGTATCGGCTCGGCCATGCTGGAGCACTTCATCTACGACGCCGAATGCCAGCCTTTGACCACGAGCTTCGCGGATTATCTGATGCCGCTCGCACCGGAGATTCCCAATATCGAGGTCCATCACATCGAAACCCCGACACCATTAACGCCGCTTGGCGCCAAGGGCCTTGGCGAAGGCGGCGCGATCGGCCCGGCCGCCGCAATCGCAAATGCCGTCTCGAACGCGCTTGGCGTTGCGGTGACATCGACGCCGTTGAACATGAACTCCGTCTGGAAGTTGTCGCAGCATCTGCGCGAGACGGCCTAGCCCTCTTCCTCAAACAGAAAGGCCGGCGAAGATTTCCCTCGCCGGCCTTTTTTCTTCTCTGCCTGCCTGTTCAGGCAGCGGCGTTGAACTGCTCGATCAATTCGTCCCAGACGGGCACCATATCCATCAACCCATCCCAGAAAGCGGGACTACGCCCCCGGACGAAATCCTCCAGCGTCACGCCTTGCTGTTCGACCCAGGTGTAGTAGCCGAGGTTGAAAATGCGCTCGCGTTCCACGCGCGTCAGCTCCAGGAGCGTGTCCGTACCCGCACCCGCCAGATGTTCACCGAATACCTCCGCTGCGGACAGCGCGTCGAAAGCGCCATCGAACGAAGCATCGAGCACCTTCGACAGTTGCGATTCATACATCGCTGCACCATCGGTAGCGACCGTCAGGATCGCGTCGTCCGACCCTAGATCGAGATACTTGGCCAGCTTGATCGCAGCAACGATATTGGCAATCGACGACAAGCCCAGATGCGAAAACGCCTCGATCATCTCAGGCTTAAGCTTCTTGCGTCCCTGCAGATAGTCACGCCCGGCCGGAAGGTTGAACAACAGGTTCAGGCTGTCGGGCGACCTTTCCGAAACGCCGATGACATAGTCCGTGTTGAACACGTTGTGGATCAGCGGCACGTGCTTGTCGCCGATACCCTGGATGTTGTGCTCGCCAAAGCCGTTGTTGAGCAAGGTCGGGCATTCGGTAGCTTCCACTACCGCGATCTGGCAACCCAGCGCCTGCTTCAGATGATCGCCTGCGGCAAGCGTGCCCGATGAACCGGAAGCAGCCACAAACGCACGCGCCTTCAGCTTGCCGCCGGCCTTTACTGCTCCGAACACGCGCTCGAGTGCCGGCCCGGTCACTGCACGATGGATGATGTAGTTGCCGAACTCGCTGAACTGATTGAGGATGACGTTGCGCTTGTCCTTCGCGAGTTCATGGCAAGCGTCGTAGATTTCCTTGAGATTGCTTTCGCTTCCGGGCGTGCGCACGATGTCGCGCGCGTCTGCCATCCACTTTTCAAGCCAGCGAAAGCGCTCCGGGCTCATGCCTTCCGGCAGAACCGCAACGCTGCGCGCTCCAAGTATGGTCGAAATGGCAACGCCGCCGCGGCAGTAGTTGCCGGTCGATGGCCATACCGCGCGTTGGCTTTCGAGGTCGAACTGGCCTGTAACCAGACGCGGCACCAGGCATCCGTAGGCTGCCAGCACCTTGTGTGCAGCGATCATCGGGAACCTGTCGCCAAGCGCCACGACGATCTTGGCCTTCACCCCGGTCAACTCCTCCGGCAGAACCAGATGAATCGGAATGTCGGCCTGCCGACGCCGGTCCGGCCCATTGTGCCAATGGACGCGGAACAGGTTGAGCGGGTGCGCTTCGTCGGGATCAACCGTTTCCAGCGCCTTCTTCGTAGAAGCATCGATCGTTTCCGGGCGCGCCAGTTCCGCAATCTTCGGCAGGCGGATGCCAGTCTCTCTGAAGCGCGCCGTGGCACGCCGATGGACCGCCGCGTCGACTACCTCGGTGGCAAACAGGTTGCCCATGGTCTCCTCCTCTCAGGCAGGTACTGAATGATGCGCAGCCGCCAGCGGCTTGTTGTTCAGCAAGGCTTCATAGAGGTCAGGGTCTGTCGCGCCCTCGGTGCCGATCAGCAGCACCCGCGAAGCGCTATCCAGTCCCAGCTTCTGACGTATCGACTGGTCATTGGCCGCAGCTATCAGGCCGGCAGCCCCCGCCACACCGGACTCGCCGATGCGCAGTGCCTTGTCGCCGCCAACCGGGCGCGCAAGCCGCTGCAACGCATCGACCGCGTAGCCGTCATCCAGATCGAGATAGAAGTCCGCGCTCTTTTCGAGAATGTCCCAGGCCGTCAGCGACGGCTCATAGCATTCCAGCATGGCCATGACGGTCGCATCACCGGCCTCTATCGACGTGCGGCGATCCGCTTCGGCACTGACTTGCAGGCAATTGGCCTTTGCCGGCTCGACCACGATGAGCTTCGGCCGCTTGGCCCCTGCGCGATCAAGGAAATGGCCAGCGACGGCCGCGGCAAGGCCACCTACTCCACCCTGGACGAAGATGTGCGTGTAAGCGTGTTTGGCTTGCGCCGAAATCTCGTCCAGCATCAGTGAATAGCCCTGCATGACCATGCCCGGGATTTCCGTGTAACCTTCCCACGCGAAGTCCGAGACAGTTGTCCAGCCTTCGCGATCGGCTGTTTCACTGGCCTCGGCCACCGACTGGTCGTAGTTGCCGGCAGTGCGCCTGATCTCCGCCCCGAAACTGGCGATTGCCTTTTCGCGGCCTTCGGAAACACCGCTGTGAAGAAAGATCACGCAGTTGCATCCGAACATCTGCGCGCCTGCCGCGACGGAGCGACCGTGATTGCCGTCGGTGGCACAGCACACCGTCAGTTGCGCCGCGATATTCTTCACCTCATCGGTCAAAAGTTCCGCAGGTTCGACCTTGCGGTTCAGAACCTTCGCAGCGTGGTCGCGCACCAGGCGGGCAACAGCGTATGCGCCACCCAGCGCCTTGAAGCTGTAGAGGCCATAGCGCTGGCCCTCATCCTTGATGTCGATGCCGCCGATGCCGAGGCTCGTCGCAAGCCCCGGCAGGGTTTCAAGCGGGGTTGCCGCATAGATCGGGAAGGCAGGCAGGAACTCACGAACGATGTCCGCAGCGCCCTTTCCTACAATCGTGGCTTCTTCCTTGCTAAGCGGAGCATTGCGCTTCGATGAGCGGTTTTCGACAAGCTTCATTTGCGGCACCTCATATCCTCATGCGCGCGCCGTTTCTCAACGGATCTCCGGGCACAGTTTTCCCCTGCCCGCGCCGACAGGCACGGACTTCCAAATCCTCCAGCCAGACTGGCTAGTTGGCTATTCCGCGATCTCGCTTTCCAGCGCCAGAAACACATCTGCCGCCCGACCGGCAACGAGATCGACATGCTGTCGCATCAGGCTATGGGCGGTGTCTTCGTCTCCAGCCTTTATCGCATCTGCAATGCGGTTATGTTCGATGACCGACCTTTGCATGCTCCTGGGCTGCGTGGTGATATGGCGGCGATACGCGTTCAGCCGATTGCGCAGCTTGCGGCTTTCTTCCTGCAGGAACTCGTTTCGCGAACCCCGGAAAATGGTTTCATGGAACAGGTTGTTGGCAGCGTAGAACCCGTCATGGTCCTCCTTGTTCGCCAACGTGTCGCATTCCTTGTTCCACTTGCGCATTTCGGCGATCTCGGTCGTTGTCATGCGTCGCGCGGAGAGCCGTGCCGACAAGCCTTCGTACTCGGCCATCACCTGGAACATCTCGATCAGTTCCGCCGTCGTCAGCCGCTTGACCGTAGCGCCCTGATTTTTCCGGATCTCGATCAAACCGCTCGACGCGAGATGACGCAGCGCCTCACGCACCGGAGTGCGGGAAACCTCGAAGCGGCGTGCCAGCGACTGCTCATCAAGCCTGTCGCCGGGTTTGAGGATGCTGTTGAGGATATCGTCCTCGAGCAGCCTGACCAGACCGTCGGTCGAAAGCCTGGCCTCCTTCTCGCCGTTGATCACTTCGCTCAATGCCGCCTCCTCGATCTGTCGTGTTCCGATGCTAGATGCATCCTTGCCAGATTTGATGCAAGCGCCGTTCATATAGTCAATCAAGACTACTGCTTTACCGTTATCACGAGACACATGCTCTGATCCTTGCCTTCA
>MKRZ01000058.1 GCA_001897075.1 Mesorhizobium sp. 61-13
TGATGCTGCTTTCGCGGGTTTTCGCGACCACTTTCAGGTCGCGAAAACCGGTCTTGCGCCCAATCTGTGGCGTCACAAGCGCGTTCATTCAGCCGCCGCAAGCTTCTGGTTTTCAGCGGCGATCAGGTTGGCGAGGTTGCGGCGGTAGCGCAGCGGGCCAACGTCGATCTTGAGGTCGAGGTTGGGCGTGCGCTTGTTGGCCATGCCCTTGTGGACGGCATTTAGCACGGCGCGATCCTCGTCGAATGCACCGCGCACCGACTTGGCGAACTGGCTCGACACTTCTTCGTCGTTCGGCGCGAAGTTGCGCATCTGGAACCAGTAATATTTGGTCTGGTTCTCGTCGATCGGCGTCATGAAGTTGTAGCTGTCCATCAGGAACACATCGTCATGATAGGGCTTGCCCTCGCCGCCGGTGTTGGCCGGCACGAAGATCGCCTTGATGATCGCGTTGCTCGGATAGCGAACTTCATAGTGCTGCTTGCGGTCGCAATTGCCCTTGAACTTGAGGAAAGGCGCGTAGAACGGCGCCGGCTCGACATCGATCATCCAGCGCCAGACCGTCACGCCGTTTTCGCCAACGGTCGTTTCAAGCGGCACGCCTTCGATTGCAGCCACGCCGCCGAACGACGTCTGGTGCACCCATGACACGTGCGATGGATCGAGCAGGTTATCTGTCATATAGAGGTAGTTGCAGTCGAGCATCATGGATTCGCCGCGGTTGACGCCCCAGGCCGGGTCGCCCCAATGATCGACTTCGAAGATTTTCGCAGGATCAGCCTGTTCGGCCTCACCCATCCAGATCCAGAGCAGGCCGTAGCGCTCGGCGACCGGATAGGATTGAACGCGGGCCACGTGCGGGATCTTTTCGGCACCCGGAACGCGGGTGCAGGTGCCGGTGCAGTCGAAGGTCAGGCCATGGTAGCCGCACTCGACGTCGTCACCCTTGATGCGGCCCATCGACAACGGCAGCTTGCGGTGCGGGCAGGCATCCTCCAGTGCAGCAGGGGTACCGTCGCTCTTGCGGTAGAGGACGATTTCCTCGCCGAGGATCTTGATGGGTTTCAAATCGCGCCCAACCTCATGATCCCATGCGGCGACATACCAGGCGTTCTTAAGAAACATGTTGGCTTCCTCCCAGGGTGGCTATTTCTGTCTCGAAGATACGCCGCTGGCCGAAATGCATAAAGGGCTTGCAAATACGTTCTGTTTTAGAAAATCTAAAACAAACACCCGTAGCGGCATGACCCCCTTGGCCAGCAACCTGCCTCCCCTGCGTGCGATACAGGCTTTCGAAGCTTTCGGAAGGCACGGCAGTGTCACCGCTGCCGCCAAGGAGCTTGGTGTTTCCGCCGGTGCGATCAGCCAGCAAATCCGCAAGGCCGAGGAAACGCTTGGCCTGAAGCTTCTGGAGCGGCGAGGCAAAACCGTGGCGCTGAGTTCCTGGGGCAGGATCTATCACGCAGAAATCTCGCGCGGCTTCAACCAGATCAGGGAGGCGCAGGAAATCCTGGCCCGCAAGCGGCTGGAAAGTGGCTTCACCATATCCTGCCTGCCTTCGCTTGCCATCAAATGGATTGCACCGCAGCTTTTCGACTGGCAGGCGGACCATCCGGACGCGGCTGTGCGCCTTGAAGGCACCGAGATGGAGCCGCGTTTCGGCGAGGACCAGGCGGATTTCCGCATTTCCTACGGAGCCAAGGTCAAGGAGTTCGATCACTACGCCGAACTTTTCACCGACTGGGTGGTGCCAGCCTGCTCTCCGGCGTTGCTGGCGAAGCACAAATTGCGAAGGCCCGCCGACATATTGGGCCTGCCGCTGCTCGGCATAGAATGGGACCGCAGCCACAGCCTGCTGCCGGGCTGGCCCGAATGGGCGGCAAGCATCGGCGAAAACTACAGCAAGACATCGGGGGAGCTGACGCTGTCGCTGTCGAGTGCCGCCATCGATGCCGCCGTCAACGGACGCGGTTTCGTGCTGGCGCAACTTTCGATGTCGGCTGACGAGATCGCGTCCGGCCGGCTCGTTGTGCCTTTCAATCAGCGGCTGCGCATGTCGCATGCCTATTTCCTGGCATGGGACCGGGCGGCGTTGGAAAAGCCTTATGGGCCGGAACTGCGCACGTGGATTACTTCCATTTCCCGACGCCAGGAAGCGTTTGCCGCCAACTGGACGCCGCCGCCGGTCAAACCCGGCTGAGCCCCGGACGTCGAGACCGCCTTCGCCGCGCATCCTTGCCTAGCCCAGTATGGTGCGGGCGATGATGTTGCGCTGGATTTCCGACGACCCCTCGTAGATGCGGAAGATGCGGGCATCGCGGGCATAGCGTTCAAGCGGCAGGTCGCGCGTATAGCCATATCCGCCGTGGATCTGGATTGCCTTGTCGGTAACGCGGCCGACCATTTCGGAGGCAAAGAGCTTGACCATCGAGGATTCGCGCGAGTAGCGCTCGCCTGCCTCGCGCTTGCCCGCTGCCG
>MKRZ01000059.1:0-17832 GCA_001897075.1 Mesorhizobium sp. 61-13
TCGGCGAGTGCCGTGGTGAGGAAGCGTTCGACATGCTTCAGGCCATGAACACCGGTCACGAAGGTTCAATGGCGACCATCCATGCCAACACCCCTCGTGACGCGATTGGGCGTCTCGAACAGATGCTTGGCATGACCGGGATGCCGATGACCGTGCAGTCCATTCGCAGCCAGATATCGAGCGCGCTCGATATCATCGTGCAGTTGACGCGCTTGTCTGACGGCAAGCGCAAGGTGACCAGCGTCGCCGAGGTGACCGGCATGGAAGGCGACGTCATTCAGATGCAGGAAATATTCCGCTTCGTTCGCACCGGTATCGAGCCCGACGGCAAGATCCTTGGGCATTTCGAAGCGACGGGCATCAGGCCGCGTTTCCTTGAAGACCTTCGCGCCATGGGGATCGACTTTCCCGGCAAGTACTTCGAGCCGGGCAGGCCGCAGGAGTAGCCGCATGGAAGGCTTTTCGGCGATCTATGTAGTTTATGCCACGGCGGCGCTCGCCGGCATCATGATCGCCGAGGCGTGCTACCTGCTATTTGCCGGAAGGGCGGACAAGCGCACGGCCATCAACAGGCGCATGAAGCTCCAGTCGGGCAAGATCAGCCAGGAACAGGTGCTGATCCAGCTGCGCAAGGAACGCGGCATAGAGGGCGGCGCTTCGCTGTTTTCGCCGGCAAGGTTTCGCGCGCTGCGCCTGCAATCAGGCTTGCGCATGCCGCCGCGCAAGTTCCTGTCGATCACCTCGGCGATTGCATTCGGGATTGGTGTAGTGGCGTTCTCCAAGGGACTGTCGCTGCTTGGGTGCCTTGGCCTGTTCGTGGTGTCTGCGGCCATCATCCCAGTCATGACCTTGCGGTCGCTCCGCAAGCGTCGCTTGAAGCGCTTCGGCATCCAGTTGCCTGAGGCCCTAGAATTGATCACGCGCGGCTTGAAGGCAGGGCATCCTGTGCCGGTTGCGATTTCCATGGTGGCGCGGGAAATGCCCGATCCGATCGGCACGGAATTCGGCGTCATTGCCGACGAGGTGACATTCGGTTCCGATCTGGTTTCGGCGTTGAACGCGCTTTTCGAGCGCGTCGGCCACGAAGACCTGCCGCTTTTCGTGACGGCGGTGGCGATCCAGAGCAGTTCGGGCGGCAATCTGCGCGAGATCCTCGACGGACTGTCTGCGACCATTCGCGAACGCGGCAAGTTGCGCCGCAAGGTGCGCGCCATTTCCACAGAAGGCCGCATGTCAGCCTACATCCTGACGGCGGTGCCGGCGCTCCTGTTCGCCAGCATCATGGTCATGATGCCGGAGTTCTACCGTGATGTCTGGGATGAACCCATGACCTGGTATCTGATCGGGGGAGCCATTTTCTGGCTGATGCTTGGCAACGCCATGATGTTCAAAATGTCGAACTTCAAGTTCTGAGATGGAAAGCTTCTTGGAGTTCCTCGCCTCGTTGAGGCCGACATCCCTGATGCCGGTGGCAGCACTGCTGCTTCTCGCGGGCGGTGGCGCGGTGGTTTGGCCATTGGTAGCTGCCAAGGGAAATCGTGAAGACGTCAAGCGTAGGCTGCGCGTGGAAGACAAGACGCCTCAGCAGCAGAACGAACCGGCACCCAAAAGAAACACGAGTGCCGTGCGCGAAAAAGCGGCGCGGACTGCGCAGGAATTTTACGCCCGCAGCGATCCGGAAAATGTTGCGCGACTACGCATGCGGCTTATCCAGGCCGGATATATGGACCCGCGCGCCACAGGCATGTTCTTCCTGATACGATTCTGCTGTTTCATAGGCGCGGCACTGGCCGCATTCATCTTCAATGAATGGCTGGCCAACGCCGATGCCACGGCCACCAGCCGCTGGGCATTGGTGATCATGTCGGGCGCAGCAGGTTATTTCCTTCCAGGCTTGGTGCTCAGCCAGAAAATCCGCGAGCGCTCCCGCGAATACCGCAACGGGTTCCCTGATTTCATGGATCTCATGATCGTGTGTTCCGATGCCGGCATGAGCATGGAAGCAGGGATCGAACGGGTATCGCGCGAGCTTGCAAACACCTATCCGTCGCTCAGCCAGAACCTGCAGCTTGTATCGCTTGAACTGCGCGCTGGGCGAAGTCTGGACGATGCGCTGAAGGCCCTGTCGGACAGGCTAAGCTTGGATGAAGTGCGCTCCTTCGCCACCTTGCTGCAACAGTCGAAAGAACTCGGAACCAGCCTGTCCGGGGCGCTCAGGGTGTTCTCGGACGAAATGCGGCACAAGCGCATGTCCCTTGCCGAAGAAAAGGCGCATGCGCTTCCTGCCAAGATGTCGGTGCCGGTCACCGTGTGCATTCTGCCCGTGGTGCTGATGATCGCAATCATACCGATCATCGTGAAGATGACGTCACAGTAAGTTGGATGGTTAATGCGCGCTTTGCAGGGCGTCTTAATCTGCGCGCAATTTGGCACCGAAGTTTAATTGCTTGCCTCTAATATAAGATACGAAAACGACCCGCCGATGCGGGCGACTGGGGCAGGGGCATGCGTCACGGACTTTTCACGGCAATGGCTGCGATGGCTGCTGTCATCGCCTTGGCGGGCTGCACGACAACTGGCGTAGACGCAACAAAGACCACGGCAATCGACGCCGCATCTGAAAGCGTTACCGTATCCGACCTGGGTGCCGGAAAGGCGCAATTTCGCGATGGCAACTACGGACTTGCTGAAAAGCATTTTCGCAAGGCAGTGGAACTGCAGGCTGATAGCGCCGAGGCCTGGATGGGACTTGCCGCGTCATACGATCAACTGGGCCGTTTCGACTTTGCCGACCGGGCCTATGAACAGCTCTTGAAGGTGGCAGGCCGCAAGCCCCAGATCGTCAACAACATGGGCTATTCGCAACTGCTGCGCGGCAACAAGAAGAAGGCGAGAGCCCTCTTTCTCGAAGCGCGCAAAGCCATGGCGGATACTACAGTCGTCGATGCCAACCTGGCGCTGCTCGATAAGGCATAAATCGCGGGGGCGAGTGAAGAAGGCTGGCGCATGACGCCGGCCTTTTTCAATTATTCGGCTGCACCAAGATATTCCGTAACCGGCGGGCAGGAGCAGACGAGGTTGCGGTCGCCCGCGACATTGTCGATGCGCGAGACCGGTGGCCAGTATTTGGTGCCGGTGTCGGCGTCCCCGGCGGGGAAGGCTGCCTCAAGCCGCGAGTAGGGATGCTTCCAATCACCGGCCAGCGCCTCCGCAGCCGTGTGCGGGGCATTTACCAAGGGATTGTCGTCCTTGGGCCACACGCCCTTTTCCACTTTCTCGGCTTCGCAGGCTATTGCGATCAATGCTTCGCAAAGCCGGTCAACCTCGCGCTTTGGCTCCGATTCGGTCGGCTCAACCATCAAGGTTCCAGCCACGGGGAACGACATGGTTGGAGCGTGGAAACCGTAGTCGATCAGCCGTTTGGCGATGTCGTCCACGGTGATGCCCGAGCTTTCCTTCAACACGCGGGCATCTAGAATGCACTCATGAGCGACGCGCCCACTGCGGCCCCGGTAAAGGACCGAGTAGTGATTGCCCAAACGCGCCACCAGATAGTTGGCCGACAGGATGGCCATTTCGGTTGCCTGCTTCAACCCGTCCGGACCCATCATACGGATATACATCCATGTGATTGGCAAGATGGATGCGCTGCCGAATGGTGCGGCAGCCACGGCATGTGCCGAGCCTTCAGTCACATGCCCGGGCAGATAAGGCGCAAGGTGTGCCTTTACCCCGATCGGTCCGATGCCCGGGCCGCCGCCGCCATGCGGAATGCAGAAGGTCTTGTGCAGGTTCATGTGACAGACGTCGGCGCCGATGTCGCCGGGGCGGGAAAGGCCGACCAGAGCGTTGAGGTTGGCGCCGTCGAAGTACACCTGGCCGCCATGTTCGTGGACAATGGCGCAGATGTCCTTCGCGCCTTCCTCGAACACGCCGTGCGTCGAGGGATAGGTGAACATCAGCGCCGCCAGATTGGCCGCGTTGGCAGCAGCCTTGGCTTTCAGGTCTTCGATGTCGATGTTGCCGTCTTCGGTGCAACGAACAACAACCACCGACATTCCCGCCATCGCCGCACTGGCCGGATTGGTGCCGTGTGCGGAGGAGGGGATGAGGCAGATGTTGCGGTGCCCTTCATTGCGCGAGAGATGGTAGCCGCGAATGGCAAGCAGGCCCGCATATTCGCCCTGGCTGCCGGCGTTCGGCTGCAGGGTCACGGCTTCGAAACCGGTGATCTCGCAGAGCCAGCCTTCCAACTGGCCGATCATTTCGCGATAGCCCGTCGAATGCGCCTTGGGTGCAAACGGGTGCAGGTTCGCGACACTCGGCCAGCTAACCGGCATCATTTCAGCGGCTGCGTTCAGCTTCATGGTGCAGGAGCCAAGGGGAATCATCGCGCGGTCAAGCGCCAGATCCTTGTCGGCGAGCCGTCGCAGAAAACGCATCATGTCGGTTTCCGAGCGGTTTTCATGGAATACCGGCTGGCTCATGAATTCCTTGCCGCGCGGCTTTCCGGGCATCATGCTGGAAGATTTTCCCGCCTTGGCTCCGAACAATGCAGCAATCGCAGCGACATCGTTTTGGTTCGACGTCTCGTCGAAGCTGATGCTGACATGATCAGCATCGATAGCACGCAGCAATCGTCCGCCCTTTTCGGCTTCCTTTGCGATCTGCGCGGCCTTGCCTTTGACTTCGAGCGTCACTGTATCGAAACGGTTTTCACCCAGAACACTCAAGCCTGCGGCCTTGAGGCCGTCGGCTAGACTGGCAGCAAGAGCATGGATGCCGCTTGCGATACCTTGAAGGCCGGCAGGCCCATGCCAGATCGCGTATGCAGCCGCCATGTTGGCAAGAAGCGCCTGAGCGGTGCAGATGTTTGAGGTGGCCTTGTCGCGACGGATATGCTGCTCGCGCGTTTGCAACGCGAGCCTGTAGCCTGGGCGACCATGGGCATCGACCGACTGGCCGACGAGGCGGCCGGGAATAAGCCGCGTCAGCCTGTCTGAGACTGCGAGATAAGCAGCATGCGGTCCGCCGAAGCCCATGGGCACGCCGAAGCGCTGCATCGAGCCGACGACGATGTCAGCCCCCTGTTTGCCTGGCGCCTCAACCAGAGTGAGAGCCAGCGGGTCGGCAACCGCAATGACCAGCGCGCCGGCCGCCGCAGCCTTATCCACGATATCTGCATAGTCGCCAAAAACGCCGAACGTGTCCGGCCACGGAACGATGACCGCGGCCGTTTGGTCGTCGGCCTTGTCGCCCTCTACCTTAATGCCCAGTGGTTCGGTGCGCGTCTTGACGACATCAAGGACCTGCGGGTGCAGCGAGCCGGCAACGATGATGTTTGGCCGTTTGCCGTAGTGGAAGCGCCAGGCGATGCCAACGGCTTCAGCGACGGCGGTTGCCTCGTCCAGAAGTGAGGCCGACGCTACCGGCAGGCCGGTTAACTCCGTCACCAGTGTCTGGAAGTGGAAGAGAAGCTCCAGCCGGCCTTGGCTGATCTCTGCCTGGTAGGGCGTATAGGCCGTGTACCAGGCGGGGTTCTCGAACAGGTTGCGCTGGATCACGGGCGGCACGTTGACGCCGTGATAGCCGGTGCCGATGAAGCTCTTGAGAACGGTATTCTTCGCCATAATTGCGGAAAGCTCAGCCAATGCCTCCGCCTCGCTGGCGGGGGCGGGCAGGTCGAGCGGGTTCTCCAGCCGGATCGAGTTAGGCACTGCCTGACTGATCAGCGTCTCGACCGACGGAACGCCGATCGTGGCAAGCATCGCACGAGTGTCATCCAGGCCCGGCCCTATGTGGCGGGCCGTGAAGGGGTAGGGTGTCGTTGTCATTCTGCCACCATTCAGCCGATATGGGCTTTGTAAGCGGCTTCATCCATCAAACCGTCGAGTTGGCTCTTGTCGGAAAGTTTCATCTTCCAGAGCCAGCCATCGCCGGTGGCAGCCGAATTCACGAGAGCCGGGTCGGAGCCCAGCGTTTCGTTGGCTTCCGTCACCTCGCCATCGGCCGGTGCATAGACGTCGGATGCCGCCTTGACCGATTCGACCACGACGGCGGTGTCGCCCTTGATGAGACCTTTGCCGACCTGAGGGATTTCGACGAACACGATGTCGCCAAGCTGTTCCTGCGCGTAATCGGTAATGCCGACCGTTGCCACGTCTCCTTCAACGCGGAGCCATTCGTGGTCTTCGGTAAAATACGTCGTTGCCATGAGGATTTATCCTTTGCGGTAGCGATGAGGAATAAACGGAAGGGAGTGGACGGTGAGCGGCACCTTGGCGCCGCGCACATCTGCGAAAATTTGGGTGCCGTTGCTGGCAAGCGGAGCGGCGACGTAGCCCATTGCAACCGGAAATCCGGTCGAAGGGCCAAAGCCGCCGGAAGTCACATGTCCGGCGGCTTTGCCCTCGGCATCCACCAGTGCTGCCCCCGCACGCACCGGCTGCCGACCTTCTGCCTTCAGGCCGACCCGCTTCTGAAGCGGGCCGCGCGCCAAAACCGCCTGCAAGGCATTCGCGCCGACGAACTTGCCGGAGGCGCGTATCTCTTTCGGAATGGCCCACATCAAGCCCGCATCAACCGGATTGATTTCGGGCTTGATGTCATTGCCGTGCAGGCACAAGCCCGCTTCGAGACGCAAACTGTCGCGCGCCGCAAGCCCGACCCATCCAACGCGATCATCGTCGAGAAGCCTGGTTACAAGCTCGCGCGCATCCATTTCCGGCAAGCCGACCTCGAATCCGTCCTCGCCGGTGTAGCCGGAGCGGGTCATGAACCAGTTTTCGCGCGGTTCGATGCCATGCATGAACAAGAGCGAGCCCGTTTCGATGCCGGCTCGCGACAGCGCCGCCCACGCATCGGGACCCTGTAGAGCTAGGAATACGCGATCCAGCGGATCAATCGTGACGGCAAGGCCTCCGGCGAGCTTGCGAAGATGCGCCTCGTCTTCGGAGGCGTTGCCCGCGTTGGCCACCACCATGAACCGATCGTCGCCCAAACGCGTGACGATAAGGTCGTCGATGATGCCGGCAGCCTCATTGAGCAACAGCGTGTATTTCGATTGCGAGATTGCGAGCGCGTCCGCCTGCAGCGGGCAAGCTTTGTCGAGCAAGGCTACGGCATCCTTGCCCCGCACCTCGAACAGTTTCATGTGCGAGATATCGAACAGGCCCGCATGATCGCGGGTATGCAAATGTTCCTTCATGACGCCGGCCGGATAGGTCAGCGGCATGTGCCAGCCGGCAAATGCGCCGAAGCGCGCTCCAGCTTGAATGTGCAAGTCTTCGAGGGGTAGGTGTCTTACTTCATCGCCTGCCATGACTTCTCCAGAACAACACGAAATCGACCGCAAAAGCGGCCAGTCCGTGCCCCTCTGTCTGAAGCCTGAGAGACTCGCGCAACCGGAACTCTGTCGGCGGCGCTTACACCTTCGGCGCGGGGTTTTCGAAGCCCCGACTTTCCAGAGTGTCGTTCTGCTTACGGTTCTTTTGCCTGAGAGATTTCGGGCTATTTCCCCTTCGGCGGCAGCTTTCGCTGCTCTCTCCCGCAAACAGTTGAGGCCAAATCAGCCTCCGACGCGAGAGTCCATAACCTAGTCGCGACGACTTGTCACCTCTCGGCGACATTCTGGCCTAAGTGTTTTTATCGCCGACATAATTCGCGACGGCTATTCCTCAGATGCCACCATACCAATCGTAGCCGTAGTCTTCCCAATACCCGCCGCGCCCGCCTCCGATCGACGAGAACGAAGATACCAATTCGATCTTGTGGATGTACTTTGGCATCTTGTAGCCGAGTTGCCTTTCCACGCGAACGCGCAGGGGCGCGCCGTTCTCTACCGGCAGCGGCTTTCCGTTCAACCCATAGGCGAGAATCGTTTGCGGGTGCCGTGCATCGATCAGATCAATCGACCCGTAGTATTTGATCTCGCCGGACAGGCTTCGATCGATGGTGTCGAGGCAGTGGAACACGACGTAGCGTGCTTCAGGTTTCGCCACCGCCTGGTCCAGCACAAGCGCGAGCGGCGTGCCGGTCCACTTGGCAATGCAACTCCATCCCTCGACGCAGTCATGGCGTGTGATCTGCGTACGGCTGGGCATGGCGAGGATCTGATCGCGTGTGAGCGTCAAAGGTTTTTCCACCAGGCCGCCCACCTCCAGGCGCCAGTCGGCAAAGTCCTTGGCCATGAGGCCTTTGTAGAATTCATCATTCGGGGCGGTAACGCCGTTGGGCCGCATAGGCTGGCGGATGTCTGCCTCGGTGAATTCCTGCGCTAGGGAATCGCGACCGGCAAGCAGGTGCTGCGCATGCAAGGTCAAATCGTTGGCGTTTTCGAGGAAGCTGCGCAGAGGCGCTCCGATGCGAAGCTGATTGTCGAACACATCGCATCCGGTCAGCGCCATGCTGGAAGCACCGAGACCAGCGGCTGTGAGGAATTTGCGCCGATTGAGCATAATTTTGGCCATCTCACGCCCCGCGCTTGGTGTTTGGCGCCGAAGGGCCAGGCGGGTCAGTTCGGTACCAGCCGGTAATGATCGACCGCAGTTCGTTCAATGGTCCGGCGGCCAGGATCATCGCCATGTGAACGAAGAAGAATACGACCAGCAGAAGCATCACGACAAAGTGGATGGTCCGCGCAGTCTGCCGGCCGCCAAACAGGTCAGGCAGGAACGGCAGCACGGAATTCATGCTTGGCGACATGGTCAACCCTGTGAGGATCATCAGCGGCAGGAGTACGAACAGCACTCCGGCATAAGCGAGTTTCTGCAACACGTTGTAGTCGCGTGTATGGTGGAATTTCAGTCTGAGATGGTCGGCAACATCGCGCGGGAGTTTTCGGAGGTCGCTGGCGCGAGGAGCGAGATCGCGCTTGAAATGTCCATTGAGCAAACTGGCCACCAACCAGACGACAAGCGTTGCAGAGAGCAGCCATGCGAAAAAGAAGTGGATCACGCGCCCTGTGCCAAGGTCATAGTAGGAAGGCACCGTCAGCCACGAAGGAAACGCCCGCTGCCGTTCCTGGCCGGCGGGTCCGGACCAGCCGAGAACGCCTGTGGTATCGAAGCGCTTGCCGAATATCTCGGTAAAGCCGCGAGGTCCGTCCTGAGTGTCCACTGCGCCGATGCGCAGGATCGTGTTGTCGTAGGTAAAGCCGGACTCGAGCCCGATGTAGAGTTGCGGACGGGCGTTGAAGATCTGCAGGCCACTGAGAAGCAGGAACAGCAAGGAAATAGCCCAGAGCCAATGAGTAAGGCGGGTCCAGGCCGATTGGCGGTAGACGAGCGGCCCCTTTTCCAATGGGTCCAACTCGGCGATTTCGGTGCTGCGCAAGGTGGCACTCATGTCGAAAATCCCTCGGACGGCCAGGTGAAACCATGCCTTTTGGTTCCGACACTTTAATACGTGCAAAGGGGTAATGCTGTTTCAGCTATTCACGAATATGTGTGGAAAGGGGAGGCTGCGCCAAGCGCGTCCTTCAAGGCCCATGAGGGGCATAGTTCTCTGCGCTGGAGGTCAGTTCCAGCCGATATAGGTTGTAAATTCGCTCATCAGCGTATCGAAGCGCTCTAGATTTTGCGAAAGGTTCTCGGCTGAGACGCCGCCGCCGCAGTCGATCAGATAGTCGAAATAGGTGTTGTCCTTGCTATTGGTCGCACGACCTGCAACCTTTTTGTTGTTCCACTCGAGCGCCTTGTCCTGCATCGCCTTGTCGGTCTTCAGGCTGGTTTCGAACTGGACGCGTCGGCATCTCTGCTGGTCGCCTTCGCAATTGTAGAAGTAGACCCAGAAATTCAAGCCGGAGGCCTTGCTGTCGATGATGGGCTTGTTCTCGCTGTCCACGCCGACTTTGGCCTGGTAGCCCGCTTTGCTCATTATGCCTTCCATTTCATCGACCGTTACGCCGTCGAGCAAGGCGGGAGCCGCTGGTTTGTCCTGAACAAGAGTGAAGGTTTCGGCGGTTGCACCACTTGGATCAGCAAGAGCAAACAAGACTGTCAGGAAGGTATACCGCGACATCGTCGTCCCCCCTCAAGGATTGCCGATCTCTATATTAGCACCAGCTTGCGGAGATGCACATCCTCCGGGCTGCGTGATGTTAGGCTAGATCGGACCGGCTAGGGCACTGGGCATGTGCAGGCCAAATGGCAACGAAACGCGGCAACTCTTATCGAATGGAGGGGCCAGTTGTTCAAATCTGGAAAAGAAAGGCTTCCTGATCGGAAGTGGCTCCCCGGGCCGGATTCGAACCAGCAACCAACCGGTTAACAGAGGTTTTCCACCGCAATTTCATGCGACATGGTGCAACGGCGTAAATCAATCAAGATGTTGTAATCAAATGATTTTGTTGACTTGTCTTGTTGCGACTTGTCGCAATGGGTATCGACAAAGCGCATATTCTGGCGTACCTATTTCCGTACCTATTGGAAACCGGTTGCCCGAGGGACAAATGCCAACCGTCGAATTGACCGACCGTTTTTGCCAGTCCGCCAAAGCGTCGGACGGACGCCAAACCGACTATTTCGACACGATCACGAAAGGGCTTTGCCTGCGGGCATCGCCCGGCGGCACGAAGGCTTTCTATCTCCACTATACCAAGCCCGGAGACGGCAAGCGCGCGCGTATGAAGCTGGGACGCTACCCCGAAATGAAGCTGGGAAAGGCGCGGGAAAGAGCAAGGGACGCGCGCGGCGACATTGGGGATGGAACTGACCCCATTGTTGAAAAGAAGGCGCTGGCGGCTTCGCAGACCGTTGCCGACATGGTGGACAATTATATCGCCCGCCATGCCTCCACCAAACGCTCCGGTGACGAGATTGCCCGCCGGCTGCGCAAGAACGTCTCCGACGTGATCGGCACAATCAAACTGGCCGATCTTCACCGCCGCGACCTGACCCGCTGCATCGACGCGGTGAAGGACAGGGGCGCACATGTCGAGGCCAATCGGATATTCGAGGATATGAGGGCGATGGTGCGTTGGGCGCGCGGGCGCGGCGACCTCGATGAAAATCTTGTTGAGGGCATGAAGCGGCCAACCGAGACAACCGAGCGTGACCGCGTTCTGTCTGCCGAAGAAATCAAAACCATGTGGCTGGCGCTTCCAGATGCCGATATGCGCGAATCAACCCGGCGCATCCTTCGCCTCTGCCTTGTCACCGGGCAGCGCGTGGGCGAGATCGCCGGCATGGTTCGCGGTGAGATTGACTTCGATCAACGTCTATGGACGATCCCGCCCGCGAGAGCGAAGAATAAGCGCGAGCATGTTGTACCGCTTTCCGACATGGCCGCTGGGATCATCCGCGAACAGCTTACCGCTGTCGAGGCGCTGGACCAACGAAAAGACAGAATCGCAACGCCGTTCGTCTTTCCCGGACCTGGAAGCCGCGCGGCCGTCACTGGAGCGTCGATCCCGAAAGCCGTCAAGCGCGAGGAAGTAACTAAGCGTGGCATGGCAACAATCATGGGCATTCCGCCTTGGACGCCGCACGATCTTCGCCGCACCGCTGCGACCCACATGGAGGAAATCGGCATATCGCCGTTCATCATCGGGCATGTTCTGAACCATGTTTCCGCGACGAAGGCGAGCATCACCAGCCGTGTCTATGCTCGCTACAGCTACGACAAAGAAAAGCGCGAGGCGCTGGAACTCTGGGCCGATAGGCTCGACGGGATTATTGAGGGCAAAGTCAAATTGGTGGCGTTGAGTCGGGAGGCCGTGGTGTGATGAGTCGAAAGCGCATTCTCGGCTCTTGTGAAATTACATCGGACGAACCGAAGGAAGGCGGCAAGACGATTGATATTCAGGCAATGTTCGATCCAATCCTTTCGCTGCATGGGCAGGAACGCGCCGATGCATTGAAAGCACTTTCGGAAGAAACCGGCTTGCCACTAAATAGTGACATTGCCGGCTGGCATATAAAGGATTCTTCTGATGGCCGTCTTTCCATCCGTTTTTCCGCATATGGGCTGCTCACCTTGCCTGACGACTTCTGGGGATCTTTCGAGGCGCGTGCGGGATTTTGCGACGCAGACACACGAGATTGGCTCGCGAAAGGGCTGGCACACCTTGCCCGGCGCGATTGGACGAAAAGGCCGAGCAGGGCAGCGATAGTCAAGGATTTCAAGCGAGGGTTGGAGAATCGTAAGCGTCAATGTGGAGCGGGCCGCAAACACAAGCCTATCAGCGTTCCTGTTCATCTTCTCCCCATGCGCGAATTGCGAGTCTTCCGAGAGCGACTGCAAAAGGCGGGCAGCCTCCCGTTAGCCGACCTCCTTGCCGTCTTTGAAAATCAACCGCGCCGACCTTCGCGGCTGGATTGGCAGCGCCACACACTCATTGTCACGCTGGCAAAACATTGGGGAAAAGAACGTTTTCCGCAGGCCAACGGAAAAGCGCTCGCCTTTAGTCATAGGGCGGACGGAACACCTTTCGGGCCGTTCTTCGAGGCCGTGAAACTGTGCCTTTGGGCGACGGGCCGCCAAGATTCCGACAAGGCGATAGCGAAGGCAATCGAGGCCGCGCGGTAATTTTTTCAGCTTAACGGGAACGTCACAAGCGCAGCGACAAGCCGCAACTTCCTCATGTTGTATCCAACGTGAGGAAGCAAAATGGTTCCCGACCTTATCGACATAGACGCCGCCTGCCGCCTTATCGGCGGCGAGACTACTCCGATTCACCGTTCGACCCTGTGGCGGCTCGTCAAGCGTGGTCGCTATCCCAAGCCGATCAAGATCGGTGATAGCGCTGTCCGCTTTCTCCGTCACGAAATCATTGCAGCAATCGAACGCGCTGCGGCTGATCGTGACGTGGAGGCCGCGTAATGTTGGCGGCCTTCACTCCCACGCCCGAGCAGGTGGACGCGGTTCATGAATGGCGTGAGCGTCGTTCAAGCGAGCAACTGCACCGCGCAATCTTGCCGGTTCTGCAAGCTCGTTTCGGCGTCTCTGCCGTCGAGGCTGTGAAAATCATCCGCGCGGCCAATAAGGGAGGCGCACATGCTTCCCAATAAGCGAAAACCCGCCGTGGTTGAGACGGCGGGCTTCCAAAATCTCGAACAGCATCCCAGCAAATTCGATATTCAGGAAGATATAGAAATCCTCCGTGACCGGCAAGCGACGTATCTGCGGCTTCGTTTCGGCCTGAGCCTCCCTGTCTGTCGCGTATCGGCAGAACTGGCCTTCCAAAGCTGGAGGGCGACGGCATGACGGAAACCACGAAAACGACGCCGCAGGCGCGCTGGCGTGAGCGCAACCCGCTTGCGACCTGGGCGCACGCCGCAACCCGTAGCGCGCTCCGTCGCGGCCTCCTGGTCCCGCCGGATGCTTGTGAAAAATGTGGCAAGGCCGGTCGCCTCGATGCGCACCACGATGACCACCACGATCCGCTGTCGGTGCGCTTCTGGTGCCGTGCTTGTCACCGGCAGCACCATGCCGCTGCGCGCCGCGAGAAAGCGGAGGGATGCTGATGAACATCGCTTCCGCGACTTTATCGGGCATGCCCTATAAGCGGGTGCGCCGCACTTCGACCGATATCGACGGCCTCAAGTCTGCGATGCTGTCGATCGTCGACCAGCACGACCAGCTCACCATTCGTCATCTGTTCTATTTGATGGTGAGTGCGGCACTGATCGAAAAGACCGAGGTTGAATACAACAATGTCGTCATCCGGCTGGCGCTCCAGTTGCGCCGGTCGGGAGATATCCCCTTCGGCAAGATCGTGGACGGCACCCGGCTCTATCGCGTGCCGCGCACCTTCGGGTCAGTCGAGGAAGCACTGCGGGACACGGCGCGCCTCTATCGCAGGGACTATTGGCGCGCCGCGGACGAACTCGTTGAAGTCTGGTGCGAAAAGGAAGCCATTTCCGGCTTTCTCTACGATGTAACGGCACCTCTGGGTGTGCCGCTGATGGTAACACGCGGGTTTTCGTCCGAGAGCATCGTGCAGTCCGTCGCCAACGATATCGAGTGCGATCCTCGCCCATTGACGATCCTGTTCGTCTCCGACCTCGATCCTTCCGGCGACATCATGCCGGAAGATGTTATCCGCCGCATTCGTCACTATGCCCCTTACGGCAATATCGGCCTGGAGCGCATCGCTGTTACGCGGGAACAGGCGCAGTTGTTCAACCTGCCGACGCGCCCGACGAAGCGCGACGGCAACCGCCACGCCGCAAACTTTGACGGCGAGTCTGTCGAGGTAGATGCAATGCCGCCCGACATTCTCAAGGAGCTTGTTCGCCTCTCTATCGAGGAACACATGGACCTCGACCAGTTGCAGGTGTTGCGGACTGCCGAGGCAAGCGAGCGCGAGCAACTGCGCCTGTTCGGAAAGGGCGGGGCAAATGGCTAACAGACAAGACAAGAAAGGACGTTCGGCAAGCGGCGGCGAACACTGGACGAAGCTGATCCGCACGACTATGGAGGAGCCGGCCTATTCGGCTCTCTCCACCGCTGCGCAGGCTCTCTATCCGTGGCTCAAGCTGGAATGGCACGGACCTGATGCCAACAACAACGGCAAGATCAGGTTGAGCGTTCGGCAGGCGGCTTGTCGGCTCGGCATTGCTCCCAATACCGCTGCCGAAGCGTTCCACGATCTTCAGCGCAAGGGCTTCATCGTCCAGACCGAAGGGGCGTCTCTCGGCATCGAGGGTGCAGCGCGGGCACCGGCTTATGAAATCACCGAACTAAGATTGCCACTGGCTAAAAAGGGGCAGGATGGTCGCAAGCTCTATCGCGAATGGCGACCCGGAAACGATTTCCCGGTGCAAACGACAGCACCGAACAATCCGGGCGGCATCCACGGAAAGAAAACAAAACCCCGTCTCAAAAACCAAGACGGTACTGTCTCAAAAATTGAGACGAACGACAGCTACCCTGTCTTAAAAACTGATACGGCCTGTCTCAAAAATGAAGACGAAAACGCCATTTTGACGTGTGGAGCCGTCTCAAAAACTAAGACATCCTTATCCTACCATACCCAATCTCCTGAAAACGGGCAGGGCATTGAAGGGAGGGCCGGTGCGCGTAGGCCAACCAAACAGGCCAGCGCATCCGGCCCGATAGCCCAAGACCTCGAAGCAATCGGCTCTTTCAGTTCGGCGTTGCTCAATTCGCGTCTCGTCAAAAGCGGGGGGCGCTGATGAACGCCTCCCAACTCGATGCCGCCATTGATGTGCTGGAAGATGCGCTTGAGAAGCTCAGGGCCCTTCGCGAGCCTCGGGTGACCCTGGCGCATATCGAACCGGCAGCTTTCCGAAACGATGATCTGGTCGAGGCGCATGTAGCGGCAAAGCGTTTTCAGATGGCCGAAGACACAATCCGCCATTGGTGCCGAACCTATGAGATTGGTGTCAAACGCGGCGGTCGCTGGCTGGTTTCCATCGAGAAATTGCGGGCTCGCATAGGCCAGTGAGCGTTTCGCGTTTTTCGCGTTTTTCGCGTTTGCATGCCTTTTCCCATCGCGTTTCGGATCGCACCATCCACGGAACAATGGAGATTGCACCGATGGGATTGGCCGAAATCCTCAAACTGACCCGCAAGCCGAGCAATCCGCGCTCGGAGATCGTAACGGCTCTCGCGGAACTGGACATTGATGCCGCCGAACGGGAAGCGGCGGACCTCGAAGCACAACGCCGTCGCCTGCTTGTGTCCGGTGACGACACGGCATTGGAGGCCATCGAGGTCAAGATCACCGCGGCGAACCGTGCCATCGAAAGGACGCTTGCTCTTCGGGAAGAACTGGAAGCGCGCCTTGCTGGCATCGATGCTGAAACTGCCGAGGCTGACCGGCGGGCCCGCTATGAGCAGGCGGTGTCCATAAGGGCCGCCGGCGAGAAGGCATTGCGGAAGTATCCGCAGATCGCCCGTCAGTTGCTGGATCTGCTCGAAACGCTTGCCAGTGCAGAAATTGCCATCAGTGCGGCAAATGCAGATAGGCCCGAAGGCTCGCCGGAACTCGAAAGCGTTGAGGCCATGCGATGTCTGCCGGCAGAACCGCGTGAGCTACTGCGCACCGAATCGGTTCCCGATGCCTGGTGTTATCAGGACGGCGATAGAGTGGATCCAGGCCTGGTTGCGGGCATCGTGTCCACGGACGGCAGGACTGGCTTCCTGCAGAGGAAGGAAGGTTCAGGGCAGAGAGATATTGCCGTATTCAAGCGTCGTCTCGAGCGGCAAGTCTTCAACGAGGCGAGGGCACCTTATACCGCGCCAAGGCTTGCAGGCGAAATCATTCTCCCCGGCCTGTTCCCCGGCACGGCATATTGGGACGGCTTCGTTGATGATCCTCACGCCATCCTCGCGAGGGTGGTAGAGGCGAGGGAAGACCTTGGCGCTCCTGGCCGTGACCCGCGTGCACCTCGCAACAGCTTTGATCGCATTGTCCCGGTCGATGGTATCTGACGATGCAGCCGGTTGCCTCCCCCTTTGTTGCTTCTACCCCTGTCTCGCTCAGCCAGCGCAGGGCGGCAGCCTATCATGAGGCAGGGCATTGTGTGGCGGCATGGCGGCGAAACTGGACAATCAACCACGTCACCATCGTTCCCGATATCGATGACGACGGCCTTCACAGGGGCGGACATATCAGCGTCGGCCAGAACAACCACGATCTGCCTGGATGCCTGATCTTCACCCTTGCGGGACCAGCAGCCCAACGCAAGGCTGCTCCGAGGTCGAAGGTGCGACAGGCCGGATCGGCTGATGTCGATGCGGCCTCCAGGCTGGCACGTATCCACTCGCTCACCCCAGAGGCTGCACGCTCTCTATTGCGTTTCGCGGAGCAGGAAGCGAAAGCGCTGGTCAATCTGTCATGGGTCCACGTTGATACAATCGCCCATGCACTGTTCGCCCAAGATGTTCTGAGTGGGGATCAGGCGGCGGGCATCCTCGACGGAATTCAGCAGAAACAGACCGGGGCATGGCAGCCCAGCCCGCACCCCACGCGGGAAGCACTAGCCGCATATGAGGTTTCGCGGACATCACAGAATAAACAGATCAACCGGCGCGACGTGGCTGCTGCCGTTCTCGACGCGAGTCTGAGAAGAACCGTAACTGGCGAGCCGCTGTCACTCGATGATCCTTCAATGGAATCCGAGGTGGTAATTCGCTTGGGGCTGCGCGGCTTCGATGCCGATCAGTCGCTCGCAAAATATTCCAATCTCATCTCCGATCAGCGTCAGCGCATGCAATGGCGAAGGGTAAGCTCATGACAAATCAAAAGGCAGCGCTCCTTTGCGGGCACCGCGACCTGTCCAATAACGGGAAGGCTTCTCCCTTGCTGCCTTGGGCATTCAGCGCCCGCCCAAAGGGTCAAGGAGCCGTGGTCGCACATACCCCCACCTTCGGGTCCTTCCCAGCCCAAACCCAATACGGGTCCGCTGTGGCGCGGGCTTCTTCTAGCGACAGAATTTTGAACGTGTTCCACCACAAGGCTATGAAAGTGTGAACAATGGCAATGACGCGGACGCTTTTCTCGATATCGGCACTGGCTGTTGAGTTGGGCAAGGATCGACGCACCGTAGCGGCGGCGCTCGATAGTGTTCCTTCCGATGGCACGATAGCGGGCGGTCATCGAGGCTGGTTTCTGACTTCGGCGCTTGATGCGATTGAGCGGGGCGGCAAACCGACGGGCGAAGGGCCCTTGGCGCATTTCACCGACCGCCTCGATGGGTGGCAGGAACTCTACCAGGGCGTAGACATCGACATGCCCCTCGGTAAGGCTGTGGACGTTTTTGGCATCGACCGCGAGCGACTGCTCGTCTGGCTGAGGGCAGGCCTCCCCTACGTTGTGGCTGGGGACTTCGAAACTGGTGACGGATTTATCCTTCGGCCCGC
>MKRZ01000059.1:17896-21453 GCA_001897075.1 Mesorhizobium sp. 61-13
TTTGCCATGGCCGGCTTTCGATATTCTTTCAAGGCAGGTGAATTCGCCTCGGCGCTCTTTCAAAAGAGTGAGCTCATTGCAGCCGCCGCTACGGGTGCGGTTACCGAGGCCGGAACAATAGCGAAAAATCGCGGGCGCGCAGATATCGCATCCGCCGGCTTTTCGAAGGGCTGGCAAAACGCGTTGCGGCTGGAGATTTATCCAAAGCAAAAGAATTCAAGCAAGTCGAGAAACTCGATCAACGCCGCTGCGCATATCTTCCACCGCGTCGGTTATGCCGGCGTCTTTGAATCCGGCGATACTATCAGCGGCAAACCGCTTCTGTGGCTGCCGTTGAAATCCACGCCGCAACGCATTGGTCGGTCGAAGATGACGCCGGCAGCCTATGTGAAAAGCATCGGGCCACTCGTTACCATCCAAAGGCCGGGACAGGCCCCTTTGCTCGCGGGTCAGATTGCAATCAACCGGCGCGGGCAGACGACTCCGGGCAAGGTAACACTTTCAGCCCTGCGGCGCGGTAACTCAGGCAAGGCTTCGAAACTCGTGCCGCTGTTTGTCGGGATTCCGAAAGCCAAGATGCCTGACAAGTTCTCCATCCGTGAAATCACCGTGAACGCCGCCAGCCAACTCGGCTCCCTCTACATGAAGCATCTGAAGGTGGATTGATATGGCAAAGAACACCAAAACCATTTCGCAGCGCATCGCTTTCGAAGGTGGGGAAGCCATCGAGAAACAGTTGAAAGCCCTTGGCGAAGCCGGGGAAAAAGCGTTCAACCAAATCCGCGCTGCTGCTGCCCGTGCAGACTTCGCAAAGTTCGGCGCGAGCCTCAAGGCTTTCGGTGCAGACCTCGCAACGGTGGCGCGGCGTACTGCCCTGGCAGGAAGCGCGCTCGCGGCTGGTGCAGGATCGGCTGCGGTCGCAATGTCGGCACTGGCCAAAGAAAGCGCAGAGGTTGTCGATAGTGCGGGCAAATCGGCGCAAGCAGCCGGCGTTCAGGTCGATGCTTATACGCGACTGGCCTACGCCGCAGAACTGGCCGACCTGGAGCAGTCGGACTTCGATGCCGGGCTGGCGCGGCTGAATAAAACCATAGGTGATGCGGCAAGGGGGTCAAAGTCCGCCGTCGATCTGTTCGCTCGCCTCGGTGTCACTTTCAAGGACTCTGAAGGCAAAATCCGCCCCACCGAAGATATCATCTTCGATCTTGCCGATGCCTTTTCACGGCTACCTGACGGCGCCGAAAAGAGCGCTCTGGCTATCGAGATGCTGGGCCGCTCCGGTGCGAAATGGCTTCCGCTGCTGAATGCCGGCAAGCAGGGTTTCATCGATCTTGGCAAGGAGGCAAAGCGGCTCGGTGTCGAAATCACGCCGGCAATGGTCGAAGCCGGCGAGGAAATGAACGACACGCTGACGTCGCTGGCAAAGGCGATGGGCGGGGTCAGGCTGCAACTCGGCATCCTGTTCACTCCCTTCGTCACAGAGGCAGCGGCGGCGTTCAGGGACGCAATAGCTGCCAACCGCCAAGCCATCGTAGCATTCGGGCGCGCGGTTCTCGTCGGTGGCATCCATGCGGTGCGCGACCTGGTGAACATGCTTGCGGGACGTGACGACAAGGTGCGCAATCCGTGGATATTGAAGTGGCGCGATGCGCTCCTCCAGTTCGGAAAGGACGCCGTTGTCGTCATCAGTGGCGTGGCGAGCCTGTTCAAGATGATTCATGCCGGCGCAAAGCTTGTTGCCGACGGGTTCAACAAGGTGTTCGGCACCGACCTGACGGCAGGAACGCTGTTGCTGGGTGCTGCCGTGCTTCGGCTGCTCGGCGTGTTCAAGCTCCTCGGCTCGACCTTTTCTGTGGTGGTCAGCGGGGCAAAACTGCTGGGGCGGGCTTTCCTGCTCCTTGGTGGGAAAACCGCTGCATCGTGGCTTTGGACGCTGATCACGGATGCCCGAATTTTCATCGGGCTTATCGGGACCCTCGTCGGATGGCCCGCGTTGCTTGTCGGCGCATTGGTTGCGGCGGGTGTTGCGGTCTATACGTTCTGGGATGAGATCAAGTCCGGCGGGCAGGTGGCCTGGGATTTCATCAAGGGGCTGTTCAGTTCCGAAGCGGTCACCGCTCTTTTTGCCGGCTTGTGGAATGCCGGCGCTCAAGTCGTGGCAACCTTGCAGGGAATGTTCAGCGGTCTTTGGGACAGCATCAAGGGTGTGGCGGCTCCACTTTGGGACGAGATAGCCGGGGCGTGGAACGAGGCACTGGCCTCGGCTCAGGAGGTGTTCGACAGCTTCATCACCTTCCTTTCCGAAACATGGGAAAGCGTCTCAGGCTCGATTGCGCAGACGGCGCAAGGCATGTGGGACGGCATCGTTGGTGCTGTCGAGGCAGCCAAGAACCGCGTCATCGGTATCTGGGACGGGGCGATCTCGACCATCAAGAATACGATCAACGAAGCGATATCGTTCATCAACCGCTTGGTGGATCGCATCAGCGCCGCGATCTCGAGAGCAAAGGAACTTGTCGGGCTCGGCGGTTCATCGGACAGCAGTTCAGCCCAAGGTTTCGCCAGCGGCGGGCATCTCGCTCACGGCCGGGGCACTTCGACCAGCGACAGCATCCCGGCGATGCTAAGTGTTGGCGAGTTCGTCACTCGCGCCAAGGCGGTCGCGTACTACGGACCAGATTTCTTCCACATGCTCAACAGCATGAAGATATCCAAGAGCCGTCTTTTCGACGCTCTCCAGGGCATGCGAGGTTTCAGTATCGGCGGCTTTGCCGACAGTATCGGAAGGTCACTCCAGGTCGGTATCCCGCACCTCGCGAGCGGCGGCTTTGCCAACATGCAGCTTGCGCCTGCGGTGGCTGGCGGCGGGCTTACCGGAACGCCGGTCACGCTCGTCATGCCGAGTGGGGAGCGGTTCGAAACTGTTGCTCCGGCGCAGGTGGCGGCCAAGCTCTCCACCTATGCGACGGGCAATGCGGGGCTTTCGGCGGGCCGCAAGCCGGGGTGGTATAAATGACCGATTTCCCCGACTTCGATCCGAAGACGATTCCGCAGCACGGCGACCAGCACAAGGCAGCCGTGCGCTCCAACCAGGCCGAGTTTCAAACGGCGTTCGGTGACTTCAAAAGCCGCCACGTCACCGGCTTCTGGCTCGGCCCCGCACCGAAAGGCGAATGGGTTGGTATTCACTTCGACATGGAGGACGGCAGCACCGTCAAGGTTGCCGTGCCGTACATATACTGGCAGCAGTTCGGCAATGAATTTGCTCTCGCCATGATGACCGCCGCCGAGCTTTGCGAAGCCGCGTATGCGCCACCAAAGGGCAGGGCGTGATCATGCCCATGATGGCCTTCGCACTCGCTGTCGCTTTTGTCGTGGCGATGGCTTGGCTTTAGAAAGGGCCGGCGAAGCTAATGTGCAATAGCTTGGGGAACCCCAAACGCCGGCCCTCTGCGACATTGGGAGATGCCGCAAGGGAAACCTAGTGGCTGTGGCGGTGTCGTACAATATGAAATCAGGCGAAACGACCACAGCCGGCGCACAAGCTTGGAGGGAGT
>MKRZ01000059.1:21464-21664 GCA_001897075.1 Mesorhizobium sp. 61-13
ACTGATGCTACCGCGTGTGGAGCCTAGCCGAACTGACAATTCCCGGCAACCGAGAGAAACGAACCAGCAAACGTTTGCCGGTTCGCGCAAAAAAAGCCCCGCCAAGGCGGAGCCAAGTTGTCTTTGATTCATGCAACTCGAAGGAGTGCACAGAAGCAACTTACATGCATTGGTCCGACAGGAACACAAAAAAGCCCCGC
>MKRZ01000060.1 GCA_001897075.1 Mesorhizobium sp. 61-13
AGCCCTGTTCGCGGTGACCTTTACCGGTTCGGCGGTGGCGCCGACCAACTCCTCGACCACCGTATCGATCCAGAACAGCATTGCCGACGGCCTGTTCGCAGCCATTCCGGCCAAGCAGCAGCAGGTGCTGGTCGCCACCTATTGGGGTGTTCCGCCGCAGGGCCCGCCACCTCCCGGATCGAAATATGGGGCGCATGCGGTGCTGGCCCTGCGCCACGAAGGCGGACGGCTGTTCTTCAAGAACCCGCAGTATGCCGGATCCATGCCGTCCGGCGTGGATGGCGGCACCGCCAACAATCCACCGCGCCGCTACGAGAACGTCTCGTCGACGCTGGAATCGATCTCCGACGCGGATCTGCGCAAGTGGATCTACTGGTACTTCACGCCGGACACGGCAATCATCTGAGGGAGGCACGACAATGCTTTATCTCGATTCCCCAGTCGGCTCGATTGCGGGCCTGACAATCTTCCGCGACCATGCCGATCCGAACCTGTTCTACTACGCCTGCGAGCGGCCCCGGCTGGCGATGAACGGCAACACGCCGGAATTCGTCTTCCTGGTCTACCAGCGCGACATCACCGACAATCCCAACCTGTCACCCGACGCCAAGGAGCAATTGGGCGGGGGCTTCCTTGCCTTTACCGTCGATCTCTCGGTGGACGACAACCAGATCAAGGAAGCGCGCCGGCAGCTAGGGCGGTTCGCCGACGGCACAGTCAACCTCGCGCCGCTGCAGTACCGCAGCGGAACCGTGCGGCTCTCGATCACCAAGGACACCGCCGAAGCCCCCGGAGCAACGAGCGATGCGCCCAAAGGCGTCAGCTTCTTCGAGGAGGTCTACGGCACAAGCAAGCCGTCGCTGCTCAGCGACAACCGTGCCACCTTCGGTGTGATGCTGGACCATGAAGGCGCGCTGCTCATGGAGGCGGCGCTGAAGTCCGGCATCAGCCCGATCGGGGTGATCTACGATCTCGAATATCTGGGCATGCGGCCGGCCTTCAACGTCAAGATCACCGCCGACTACAAGCGCATCTACGACCATCTTGAAATGCAGTTCGGCATCAAGGGCGGCGTCGGGCCGATCTCGGCCGCCGTCGATATCGGCCTTGCCTGGCAGAAGCTGCGCGAGGACGGCTCGATCAAGGTCGAGGTCATCAACTTCACCGACGACGAGAGCTTCCGCAAGCAGGCGGACGCCGCCTTCGACTGGTTCAAGACGGAACTGATCCGCGATTTCTTCAAGTCGTCGCTCGAACCCCCGAGCTTCATGAAGCAGGGCCAGTCGGCAAATCTTCTCGGCGCGCTGCAGTCGCTGCTCGGCCCGTTGACGGAAGGCCAGCAGGGTCCGTCGAAACCCACCATGGGCGCACCGACCACGCTTGCACCAACGCCGACGGCGCCGCCGACGACACTCGATTCCGGCACCCAGACCACCGCCGACCGCAACAAGGCGGCGACGGCTGCCGCCGCCCCACAGGCGGACGGAGCGGCGAAGCCCGCCGGCAACGGCGCGCAGTTCGGCCTGCAGGTCGGCTTCTCGCTCAAGATGTACCATCAGGAAGAACTGAAGACGCGCAGCTTCGAATATTCGATGCAGGCCGCTGTGGCGCGCACCGCCGCGCCACAGGGCCTTTTCTCGACGATGGTCAACGGTCTCGACCTTTCGCGCGCCATCAAGCGCGTTTCGCTGGACGACGACTTCTTCAAGCACATCAATGCGAAGTTTCAGATCGCGGCGGATCTGGACCGAGACAAGATCGATCTCGTCACCATCAACATCGAGTATCCCGGTGTCCGCCCCGCCGGCGTGCAGCCGGAGCAGGTGGGCGGCATCACGTTCACGCCGCAGGACAAGACGCCGAAGTCGTTCCGGACCTTCCTCAACGACGATCTCGACCTGCGCTACCGCTACAAGATGGACGTCCACTTCGCCGCAGACAGCGAATGGGAAGGCAACGAGCCGCATTTCTCGTCGGACTGGATCGTCGAGACGGGGCAGGCCCCGCAGGTTAATCCGTTCGATGCCGTCGACAGGCTCGATGTCGAAGTCACCGTCGCAAGCGACGTTGCCGACCCGGTGCAGCAGGTGCAGGTCGATCTGCTCTATGACGATCCTGCCGTCGGCATGCGGGCCGAAAGGTCGTTCAACTTCAAGCCGGGCGATGCCTCGAAACGCTGGAAGCTGCGCTTCCCGGAAGGCGCGAAGCACGGCTTCAGGCATCGCGTCACCTACTTCCTGACCGACAATGTGCGTTACCAGACGGACTGGGTTGAAACGGGTGAAATCACCACGGAAGCGACTTCGCTCGTCATCCACGGTCCGTTCCAGAACACGTTGCGCATTCCGGTGATCTCTCTGCTCGATCCTTCCCAGATCATCGAGGCAAGCGTCGACATCATCTACTCGGACCCGGCGCGCGGTTATGAACGGCGCGAGCGCGTCGTCTACGGTCCGGAGGAAAGCGACAAGTCGCGCAAGCGCAGCATCGCCATTCCCACGCTCGATGTCGCGCCCAACGGTGTGACCTATTCGGTCAGTGCGATCCGCAGTGACGGCACCGTGTTCGAAACGCCGCCGGCAGAGGTCTCGCCCGGCAAGACGATCATCGTCAGCGACGGCGTGGGCGAGACGCGCATCATCAAGGTCGAGCTTGCCAATCCTGACATTGCCGGTGCCGGCCTCGCAGCGGTCAGAGTTAGGGTGCGCGGCAAGGGTGAGATGGCCGACCAGGACGAGGTGCTGTTCCGTCCCGGCGACAACACGCCGAAGACGATTACTCTGGTGCAGCCGATAGAAGGGGCCTTCGCCTATTCCTACGAGGTCGAGGGTTATTCGCTGCTTGGCGTGCCAAAGGCCGGCGCACGTGCCGAAACCAGCGATATGACGCTGCTTGTCGGGCTTCCCTGAAGCGGGGTATCGGATTTTGGTGTTTACCTTGGCGCCTGCTTCGAGCAGGCGCCAAGCCTGTTTAATAGCCGGCTAATTGTGACGCTGAACGGGCCGAACCCGACGTTCTTCGAATTAAATTTCACCCGAGGTTGACAAGCCCCACCTTTCTATTCAACTATTGTCGTGCGCTGGGCAGATGAGCCCGAGCGGCGCAAAATTTGCATGACATATTGATGGCAAGAGTGCCCACAGTGCCAACTGTCGGGCACCTTTTTGCTTTGAGGGAGGTCATGGCAAAAGCGCAATACAAGATCGGCGTGCTGTTTTCGCAAAGCGGACCCTACGGGGCGGTATCGCGCTCCATGTACAACGGCGCGATGCTCGCATTCGATGAAATCCGGGCATCCTCGGATTATCCGTTTGCAATCGTACCCGTCGTCGCCGATCCGGCAGGCTCCTTCGAGCAGTATGCCAATTCCAGCCTTGGCCTTCTCACCGAGCACGGCGTGCGCCATGTCGTCGGCTGCTACACCTCGTCCAGCCGCAAGGACGTCATTCCGCTTTTCGAGAAGTATGACGCGCTGCTCTGGTATCCGTCGCACTATGAGGGTTTCGAAAGCTCCTCGAATGTCGTCTACACCGGGGCTGCGCCCAACCAGCACATCATTCCGCTGATCGAGTTCCTGCTCGCCAACATGGGCAAGCGCGCCTACTGCATCGGCTCCAACTACATCTGGGCATGGGAAAACAACCGCATCTTCCGCGAAGCGCTGTCGGCAGCCGGCGGAACCGTGATGGCCGAGCGCTACACCGCCGTCGGCGACACCGATTTGTCGAAGACCATTGCCGCGATCCTGGAGGCAAAGCCGGATTTCATCTTCAACACGCTGATCGGTACAAGCGCCTACCGCTTCTTCCAGGGCTTCAGGGCTGCCTGCGAGCAACGCGGCATCGACCAGCCGGCGGAAATGCCGGTGTTGAGCTGCAGCCTCTCCGAGCCCGAACTGGGCGAGATCGGGGCTGAGGCGATGGACGGCCATATCTCGTCAAGCGTCTATTTCTCCTCCATCGAGACGCCGGCCAACCGCCGCTTTACCGCAGCCTATCGCGAACGGTGGCCGGACAGTTCGGCGGCCTCGGCGGACGCCGAAGCCTCCTATGTCGCGGTCAAGATGCTGGCTGCGGCAATCGCCGCCGCAGGCTCCGACGATGTCGAGGCGGTGCGCAAGGCGCTTCCCAGCCTGACGGTCGATGCACCGCAGGGAACCGTCAAGATCGACGGGCCGACCAACCATGCTTTCCTGACTCCGCGCATCGGCAAGTCGAATTCAGCCGGCCAGTTCGAAATCCTGTGGGAGGCGGGTCACCCCGTCCAGCCCGACCCCTATCTGGTCAAGACCACGCCCCGCTACGCGATCCGCAACAGCCTTCCGAAGCTGAGGGCGGTCAAATGAGCGAACCGCGGATCATCCAGAACTTCATCGGTTACCGCGCCACCATCGCGACCGAGCAGCCGGGCGCGGTCGAGCAGCTTCAGGACATGCTGGCCAAGCTCGGCGTCTCGTTCTGCATGGCGGAGATGGCCGACGGCAAGCTGCAGATGGATGCTGGCGAAAAGGACGTGCTGTTCATCGATTCGGACCTCAACGTCGCCGTCGATACCGGCGCGCTGGAGCCGAGCCGATGCCTGCCCGTCATCGGCATCATCGGCGTCGAAGCGCCGAGCCGGCTGCGCTCGCTGATGCAGCTTGGAGCTACCGCCACGCTGCGCAAACCGGTCCATCGCGCGGCCGTTTATTCCGCGCTCTTCGTTGGCATCAACGAATTCCGCCGCCGTCGCTACCTCGCCGACCGTGTCGACGAGCACGAGCGCCGGCGGCTGATGCGAAAGAGCCTTGTCCAGGCAGTTCTGATCGTAATGAAGCGCACCGGCTCAGACTACGCCGCCGCCTACGACCAGTTGCGCCGCGAAAGCATGCGCTCGCGCCAGAGCCTCGAGGATTTCTGCGAAACGTTCATCCAGACCAACGGTCCCGAATTGGATGAACCCCAAACACCCATCGGGACAAACAGGACCTACGCCAAAAAACACTAACCGGAGGAGAATCGAAATGACTGTAAGATGGTTACAGGCAGGGACGCTTGCGTGCGCCTTCGCCCTATCTGGCACGGCCTTTGCCGCCGATCCGATCAAGATCGGCGTGCTTGAAGATCAGTCCGGCGACTTTGCCGCCGCGACGATCGGCAAGGTCCACGCCATCGAACTCGCCACCGAAGAGATCAACAAGGCCGGCGGCATTGCCGGGCGTCCGATCGAACTGGTCGTCTACGACACCCAGTCCGACAACAACCGCTACCAGGAGTTCATGCGCCGCGTGCTCCAGCGCGACAAGGTCGACGTGGTGTTCGCCGGCTTCTCGTCGGCATCGCGCGAAGCCTATCGTCCGATCGTCAACCAGTTCGACGGTCTCGCCTTCTACAACAACCAGTATGAAGGCGGCGTCTGCGACGCCAACATGATCGTCACCGGCGCGGTGCCCGAGCAGCAGTTCTCCACGCTCATCCCGTGGATGATGGAGAAGTACGGCAAGAAGGTCTACACCATCGCCGCCGACTACAATTTCGGCCAGATCTCGGCTGAATGGGTGCGCAACATCGTCAAGGAAAACGGCGGTGAAATGGTGGGCGAGGAGTTCATCCCGCTCGGCGTCTCGCAGTTCTCGCAGACGATCCAGAACATCCAGACCGCCAAGCCGGGATTTGTCGTCACGCTTCTCGTCGGCGCAGCCCAGGCTTCCTATTACGAGCAGGCCGCGTCGGCCAACCTTGGCCTGCCGATGGCGTCTTCCGTCAACGTCGGCCAGGGCTATGAGCACAAGCGCTTCACCCCGCCGTCGCTTGCCGACATGTACGTAACCACCAACTACATCGAGGAAGTCGACACGCCTGCCAGCAAGGCGTTCCTGGAGAAGTTCCACGCCAAGTATCCGAACGAGCCTTACGTGAACCAGGAAGCGGCGAACTCCTACATCGGCATCAACCTCTACAAGCAGATGGTCGAGCGCGCCAACGGCTCCACCAAGCGCGACGACCTGCGCAAGGTGATTGCAGAGGGCGATGTCTGCTTCGACGGTCCGTCCGGCAATGTCTGCCTCGATCCGAAGAGCCAGCACATGTCGCACACGATCTATCTCGCCCATGTCAACAAGGACCATTCGATCGACTTCCCGAAGGTCTGGGACAACATCAAGCCATACTGGCTGGGCGATGCAGGCTGCGACCTGACCAAGGCCGATCCGGACGCACAGTACACGCCGTCCAACCCTCCGCCTAAGCAGTACCCATCGACAACGAAAAGGGCGGGCGCGATCCGTCGCGCCCGCCCGCACGCCTGCCAGTTCGCCCGATCGGAGCGCCTTATGGATTTTGTGACAACAATCGTCTCGTCGGCCTATCAATTCGGCGACGCGTTCGCGTTTCTGGTCCTTTCCGCCTGTGGCCTCGCCGTCATTTTCGGCATGATGGGCGTCATCAACCTTGCGCATGGCGAATTCATCATGTGCGGTGCCTACATGACCGTGTTCGCGGTCAACTGGGGCCTGCCTTTGCCGCTGGCCATCATCTGCGGCAGCCTCTTCGCCGGCCTTGTCGGCATGATCATCGAGCGCCTCGTCGTGCGCCGGCTCTACTCGCGCCCGCTCGATTCCATCCTCGCGACGTGGGGCGTCAGCCTCATCGCCTCGCAAGGCACGCTCATCCTTTTCGGTCCCACCATGCGCGGCGTCGGCACCCCGCTCGGCAGCTTCATGGTCGGTGCGCTTTCGTTTTCCTACTATCGCCTCGTCCTGATGGCGACGGCGCTGGCGGTGCTGGTGCTGCTCTACCTCGTCTTCAACAAGACGCGCTTCGGCGTCTTGGCGCGCGCCACCATCCAGGCGCCCCACATGGCCAATGCGCTCGGCGTCGACACCAACCGCATCTATGCCTTCACCTTCGGCATCGGCGCAGCCCTTGCCGGCCTCACCGGCGGCATCTACGCGCCCACCATGACGATGATCCCGACAATGGGGACGACCTTCATCATGGAGGCCTTCGTCACCGTCGTCGTCGGTGGCGCCGACGTGTTCCTCGGCACCGCGCCTGCCGCAGCCTTACTTGCGGTGGTCAAGGCCTCGCTCACCTCCTGGCAGGGGCAACTGGCCGGTCAGATCGGCCTTCTCCTTGCCGTCATCCTCGTCATCCGCCTGCTGCCGAAAGGCATTACGGGCTTCATCCTGAAAGATCGGGCCTAAGCAACAATGACATTGTCACGGATCTTCAAGCGGCTGGAAGGGCCGCAGACCATGGGCAAGGGGCCCGTGTTCTGGTCGGCTTTCGCGGTCGTCCTGGCGGTAGCGCTCGCCTATCCGCTGTTTGCCGACGGCTACGATGTCGGCAACAACATCTACTTCCTCAACTGGACCTTCATGGCGCTCGGGCTGAGCCTCATCTGGGGCTATGGCGGCTCGCTGTCGTTCGGCCAGACGGCCTTCTTCGGCGTCGCCGGCTACAGCTACGGCATCCTCACCATCAATTTCGGCACCGCCTACGGCTTCGGCGTCATCTCGGTGTTCGCCGCCATCGCCATTGCCGCCCTGTTCGCCGCCGTGCTTGGCTACTTCCTGTTTTTCGGGCGCATCAGCGGCATCTTCCTCGGCATCGTCACGCTGTCGGTCACGCTGGCGCTCGAACGCTTCATGGCCCAGACAGCCGGCCCGGAATGGACGGTCGGCGCGGCGCGCCTCAACGGCTTCAACGGCATGAGCGGGATGCCGCCGCTGACCTTGCCGTGGTTCGGCGGAGAGATCGTGCTCTATCCGGACATCGGCCTCTACTACCTCGTGCTCGGCCTTCTGGTAGTCGTCTATCTCGGCCTGCGCATCCTGGTGAATTCCAAGTTCGGAAATATCCTCGTTGCGCTGCGCGAAAACCCGCAGCGCGCCGAGATGCTCGGCTACGACATCCGCAAGTACCAGCTTGGCGGCTTCGTCATCGGTGCTGCGCTCGCCGGCCTCAGCGGCGTGCTCTATACAAGTTGGGGCCAGTACATCACGCCGTCCTCGATGGGCATCACGGCTGCCGCGCTGCCGATCATCTGGGTCGCGGTCGGCGGCAGGTCGGATATCACCGCCACGCTGATCGGCACGCTGGTCGTGCTCTCGGCCTTCCAGGCGCTCACCATCTACGGCAGCCAGTACGCGCTTGTGGTGATGGGGCTGCTGCTCGTCTTCACCGTTCTTCTGGCCCCCAAGGGCCTGATCGCCAATGCCGGCATTCTGCTTGGCTCCCTGTTTGGCCGCAAGAACGGGGGCAAGTGATCATGGCGATGTTGCAAACCCATAACCTCAACAAGCACTTCGGCGGCCTGCACGTCACCGCCGATGTCAGCTTCGCGCTGGAACCTGGCAAGATCCATTGCCTCATCGGCCCCAACGGCGCCGGCAAGAGCACCTTCTTTCGCCTGCTTCTGGGCGAGCACCAGCCGTCGAGCGGTACCATCGTTTTCGACGGCAAGGACATCACCCGGCTGAAGCCGTTCCAGCGCATCAATCAGGGCATGAGCGTCAAATTCCAGGTGCCCGGCATCTTCGGGGCGCTCAGCGCCCAGCAGAACCTGCAGATCGCATTGCAGCACCGGCTGGCATCCTTCGACCTCGATGCCGAAGTCGAAAGGCTGCTGGAGTTCCTGCAGCTCAAGGACGTCGCCGACCAGCTAGCCGGCAATCTCAGCCACGGCCTCAAGCAGTGGCTGGAGATCGGCATGGCAATTTCGCTGAAGCCGAAGCTCCTGCTGCTCGATGAGCCGACCGCCGGCATGTCGCCGGAAGAGACCTTCATGACCGGCGAGATCGTCAAGCAACTGAACTCCGAAGGCATGACGGTGCTTGCCGTCGAGCACGACATGGCCTTCGTCCGCCAGGTGGCGGACCGCGTCTCCGTGCTGCATTTCGGGCGTATCTTCGCCGAAGGCACCATTGACGAAATCGTTGCCGACGAGCGGGTCGCCGCCATCTATCTGGGGCAGAGCCATGACTGACACCTTGCTCGACATCAAAGGACTTCGGGCCGGCTATGGCGGCAAGCCAGTGCTGCAAGGCATCGACCTGAGCGTCTCGAAGGGCGAGATCGTCGCCGTCATCGGGCGCAACGGCGTCGGCAAATCGACCTTGATGAAAACCCTGATCGGCCTCGTCGAGAGCATGGCCGGAACGATACGTTTCGGTTCGACGGAACTCACCGGGCTGACGCCGTTTCGCCGCGCGCGGCTCGGCATCGGCTATGTCCCGCAAGGGCGAGACGTGTTTCCGCGCATGTCGGTGAAGGAAAACCTGCAGGTCGGCGAATCCATGCGCGATCGCATCTCCGCCGATGTCTACGAGCGCATCTACAGCCTGTTCCCGATCCTCAAGGAAAGGGCCGGCCAGCAGGCTGGAACCATGTCCGGCGGCCAGCAACAGCAGCTTGCCATCGGGCGCGTCCTTGTCGGCTCGCCGCAGCTCCTGCTGCTCGACGAACCGTCCGAAGGCATCCAGCCGTCTATCGTCCAGGACATCGGCCGCATCATCAAGCAGCTGAACCAGGAAAGCGGCATGACGATCATGTTCGTCGAGCAGAACCTCGACATGATCAAGGCGCTCGCCCAGCGCTGCTACGTCATGGACAAGGGGCGCATCGTCGCGCACGTGACCCCGCAGGAGCTTGAGGACCGCGACACCATCAGGAAGCACTTGGCCGTATAGGCGGCTGAAACCAACAAGGAGAGAACCAGATGTCCTGGCTTCAGAATTCGATCATGGCCAAGCGCGCCGTGGCCAAGGGAAAGGTCACGAGCACCCACAGCATGACGGAGGCCGATCAAGGCAAGTATCACTACGTCTACGGGCCCTATGTCGAACCGGTGCTTCGGGTCGATCCGGGCGCGGAGGTTTCGGTCGAAACCCATGACGCCTTCGAAGGCGCCATCAAGAGCGAATCCGACATTCCAAGCCAGATCCTCAACTTCCCCTACCTGAACCCACAGAATGGCCCGATCTACGTCAACGGCGCGGAAAAGGGCGATTGCCTCGCCGTCTACATCAAGGAAGTCCGCCCGCGCGGCCCGCAGCCTTCCGGCACCACTTGCCTCATTCCCGAATTTGGCGGCCTCGTCGGCACCGGCGACACGGCCATTCTCAACGCTCCGTTGCCGGAGCGGGTCAAGAAGGTCCACATCGACGCCGTCAAGGGCGTGACCTGGAACGACAAGATCACCATTCCCTACGAGCCGTTCATCGGCACCATCGGCACGTCGCCTGAAATCGAGGCCATTTCGGCGCTGCAGCCCGACTATTACGGCGGCAACATGGACCTGCCCGATGTCGCTCCCGGCGCGGTGGTCTACCTCCCCGTCAATACGCCGGGCGCCTTGCTCTATCTTGGCGACTGCCATGCGAACCAGGGCGACGGCGAGCTTTGCGGCGTCGCCATCGAGCATCCCACGGTCACGACGGTTCAGGTCGACCTGATCAAGAACTGGAACTTCAAATGGGTGCGGCTGGAAAACGAAAAGGTCATCATGACCATCGGATCCGGCCGGCCGATGGAAGATGCCGCGCGCATCGCCTATCGCGAACTGGTTCGCTGGATGGCTGCCGACTACAAGTTCACCGAGCTTGATGCCTACATGCTGTTGACGCAGGTCGGGCGCGCCCGGCTGGGCAATATGGTGGACCCGAAATACACCATTGGCGCGTCGATCCTGAAGTCCTACCTGGCGTAAATTTTGTGCTCAAACGACAACGCCGGCTGCCATGGCAGCCGGCGTTCGTGCATCAATTTATTCGATAGACCTTAAGCGAAGAACTTCGCGATGATGGCGTCGCCCATCGCGGTGGTGCCAACCTCGGTCTTGCCTTCGGACATGATGTCGCCGGTGCGCAGGCCATCGTCGAGCACGGCGGCGATTGCCGCTTCAAGGCGATCCGCCTCGGCCACCATGTTGAAGGAATAGCGCAGGCACATGGCAAACGACGCGATCATGGCGATCGGGTTGGCGATGCCCTTGCCGGCGATGTCCGGCGCGGAACCATGCACCGGTTCGTAGAGCGCCTTGCGTTTGCCGGTCTTGGCGTCAGGGGCGCCGAGCGATGCCGAAGGCAGCATGCCCAGCGAACCGGTCAGCATCGCCGCGACGTCGGAAAGCATGTCGCCGAACAGGTTGTCGGTGACGATGACGTCGAACTGCTTCGGCCAACGCACGAGCTGCATGCCGCCGGCATCCGCCAGCATGTGCGAGAGCTGGACGTCGGCATATTTCGCCTTGTGCGTCTGGGCGACCACTTCCTTCCACAGCACGCCCGACTTCATGACGTTGTTCTTTTCCATCGAGCAGACCTTGTTGGCGCGGGTGCGCGCCAGCTCGAAGGCGACGCCTGAAATGCGCTCGATCTCGAAGGTGTCGTAGACCTGCGTGTCGATGGCGCGCTTCTGGCCGTTGCCGAGATCGATGATCTGCTTCGGCTCGCCGAAATAGACGCCGCCGGTCAGTTCGCGCACGATCAGGATGTCGAGGCCCTCGACGACGTCCTGCTTGAGCGAGGAAGAGGCGGCGAGCGCCGGATAGCAGATAGCGGGGCGCAGGTTGGCGAACAGCTCGAGGTCCTTGCGCAGGCGCAGCAGGCCGGCCTCGGGGCGAACATCATAAGGCACGCCGTCCCACTTCGGTCCGCCGACGGCGCCGAACAGGACGGCGTCGGCTGCAAGGGCCTTCGCCATATCGGCCTCGGAAATCGCCTGTCCATGCGCGTCATAAGCCGAGCCGCCGACAAGGCCATCGTCGGTGGCAAAGCCGCTGCCCAGCTTGGCGTTCATCGCCGCGATCAGTTTCTTGACCTCGGCCATCGCCTCGGGGCCAATGCCGTCGCCGGCAAGCAGGAAGAGATTTTTCGAAGTCATGGAGAACCGTCCCGGAAGTTGCTTGAACAGAAGTCACTGAACCGGGGCCTTGCTAAACGCCAAGCTGCCCTTGCGCAAGGGGAAGCCGTTCAGCGAGGCGAGAGGATTTGCGAACCGCTAGGCGGATCAATCGGTCCGCTCTTGATGATGCGGAAAGTGCGACAGGAATTCGGGACGCTCCCGCCATTCGGTCAGCACCGCCACGGCTTCTTCCGCCATCAGTTGTGTCGCCGGCATTGCGCGTTCGCGAACCGGCCGGTTCAACTCCTCGCACAGGAAGCGGCTGTCCGGATAGGGCGCGATCCGCGCGGACTGCTCCAGCGAGGCTGCATAGTACATGCGCTTGATGCCGGCGTAGTACATGGCCGCCACGCATAGCGGGCAGGGTTCGCAGCTCGTGTAGAGTTCGCAATCGGACAGGTCGAGGGTTTCAAGGTTGCGGCAGGCGTCGCGGATGGCCATGACTTCGCCATGTGCGGTCGGGTCAAAATCCTGAAGCGCCCGGTTCCAGCCTTCGCCGACGATCTCGCCGTTCCTGACGATAACCGCCGCGAAGGCCGCGGCGTTTTCCTGCCGCATTCTTTCGCGGCTGAGATCGATCGCGCGCTGCATGATTTCCCGGCTTGTCACGGTCCCTCCCTAAAGGCCTTGCTCAACCCTTGCCGCTCGCGGTGCGTTTAAGCGCCGTCACTTCTATCTCGATCTTCATTTCCGGCGTGTTGAGGCCGCAGGTGATCATGGTTGCAGCCGGCCGTATGTCGCCGAAATATGCGCCGAGGATCGGAAAGACGCGGTCCACATAGGCCGTATCGGTGATGTAGTAGTGCGCCCGCACCACATCCGCGAGTTCGAAGCCGCCTCCGGCTAATGCCTTGATGATCGTCTCAAGGCAGTTGCGCGTCTGCTCCTCGACCGTCTCGGGCATGGTCATGGTGGCGTAGTCGTAGCCGGTCGTGCCGGAGACGAAACACCAGTCGCCCTGCACCACGGCGCGCGAATAGCCGGCGGTCTTTTCAAACGGCGAGCCGGTGGAGATCAGTTTGCGCATGTGGCGTGTCCCTTCGAGCAATCCCTGACCCGCCTATTGCGGCGGCGCCAGAGCCGTCTTCATCGCCTCGCGCAATTCGCCGGGCCATGTCTTCAGCGCCGGCCATGCGTCCGGCTGGGCCTTGTCGCTCTGGCGAGCGAAATAGAGTTTCTTGCCCTTGGTATCGATCGCCATGAAGCCGTCGCCGCCACCGCAGGCATGCGGGATGCAGCCGCGCGCGTAGGCGATGCCGGACTTGGTCTTTTCGGTGCCGCCGCCGACCAGCAGGCTGGTCGCCATCTCTGTCAGGCCGTCGCCGAGCAGTTTCTTCGCCTCGCCGTAAACCGCCTCGTTGTGGAAGGCGTCGATGATGTTGTCGAACTTGGCAGGATCGACGTCGCCCCAGCCGGTGCCGGGGTCGGGCGCGTAGCTCAGCCTGCCGGCCAGCGCGAAGCCGGTCTGCGGCGACCATTTCCTCACATCGCCGGACGCGCCGGGCAAAAGCCACGGCACGAAATAGATCGCCTCGTCACTGACGCCGGCGGGCGGTGCGCCGCAATCATCCTCGCCGATGCTGGCGCGCTGGATATCCTGCCCTTCCGGCTTCCACACCATCACCTTGGCCGGCCCGCAGGCGTTGCCGCCGTCGCCGGTGTCGAACAGCGCCACATCGACGCCGCCGACCTTCACGATGCCGTTGAAATAGACGAAATAGGCCTTGGCCAGTTCCTTGCCGTCGAAGGACAGCGTCTTTTCGCCGTACTCTTCCGTCTGCGTGATCGCCAGCGTCCCGCCGGCAAACGGCACCGGCGCGGGTTTTTCCTCCTGCGCCAGCGCGTTGCCACAGGCCATCACCGCAATCGCTGTTGCGGCAATCGTCGTTCTCCCGAATTTCATGGCGAGGTCTCCCGTTGCGGCGTTTCCGTCTCAAGCGTCGCGGCAAGTTAGGCAAGGCCACGGCGCAAGTCCACCGTGCAACGAAGCTTCCGCGAAGTCATCGACTCGTCACCGCTGACGGCTTGCAACGGCCCCTGTTCTGGTATCGATTGCGGCAATGAGGGAAGGGCGCAATTTGGCGCGCGCCTTTAGCGGAGCAGGACAGGCATGAGCAGTTTGCTGGAACGCATGATCGACCAGGGCGTCGGGCGCGAGCCTGCCGACCTCGTGCTCAAGAACGGGCGCTTCTTCGATCTCGTCACCGGCGAACTGGTCGAGAGCGACATCGCCATTTGCGGCGAGCGCATCGTCGGCACCTGCGGCAGCTATAGCGGCGCAAAGGAAATCGACATTTCCGGCCGGATCGTCGTGCCGGGTTTCATCGACACGCATCTCCACATCGAATCCTCGCTGGTCACGCCGCATGAGTTCGACCGCTGCGTGCTGCCGCGAGGCATCACCACCGCGATCTGCGACCCGCACGAAATTGCCAATGTGCTGGGCCTCCAAGGGATCCGCTTCTTCCTCGACAGCGTCGTCGAAACGGTGATGGACATCCGCGTCCAGCTGTCGAGCTGCGTGCCGGCAACGCATCTGGAAACCTCCGGCGCCGAACTCACCATCGACGATCTCCTGCCGCTCGCCTCCAATGCCAAGGTGATCGGCCTTGCCGAGTTCATGAACTTTCCGGGCGTGCTGGCCAAGGACCCCGTCTGCATGGCTAAGCTCGAAGCCTTCCAGGGCCGCCACATCGATGGCCATGCGCCGCTGTTGCGCGGCTATGACCTGAACGGCTACCTCGCCGCCGAAATCCGCACCGACCACGAAACCACCACCGCCGAAGAGGCGCTGGAGAAGTTGCGCAAGGGCATGCACATCCTCGTGCGGGAAGGCTCGGTGTCGAAGGACCTAGCCGCGCTGATGCCGATCATCACCGAGCGCAATTCACCCTTCATTGCGCTCTGCACCGACGACCGTAATCCGCTCGACATCGCCGACCACGGCCATCTCGATCACATGATCCGTACCGCGATTGCCGCCGGCGTTGCGCCGCTCGCCATCTACCGCGCCGCCTCGATCTCGGCTGCGCGCGCCTTCGGGCTGAAGGATCGCGGCCTCGTCGCGCCGGGCTGGCGGGCTGATCTCGTCGTGCTGGACACGTTGGCGGATTGCCACGCCGAGACGGTACTGTCAGGCGGCCGCGTCGTTTCCGACGCGCTGTTTTCCAAGCGCCAGCCGGTCGCGCCGGTCGGCCGCCACAGCGTCAAGGCCAGGCGCGTCGCCGCTGCCGATTTCCGCGCCTCATCCAACAGCGGCAAGACGCGCGCCATCGGCATCATTCCCGGCAAGATCATCACCGAAAGCCTGGAGTTCGACCTTGCCGTCGGCAATCACGGCGTCGAGGTCGATCTTGCCCGCGACGTGGTCAAGATCGCGGTGGTCGAGCGCCACGGCAAGAACGGCAACATCGCCACCGGCTTCGTGCATGGCTTCGGCTTGAAACAAGGCGCGATTGCCTCGACCGTCAGCCATGACAGCCACAACATCTGCGTGGTCGGCACCTCGGATGAAGATATCGCGGCGGCGGCCAACCGGCTTGGCGAAATCGAAGGCGGCTTCGTCGTGGTGCGCGACGGCAAGGTGCTGGCCGAGCTTGCCTTGCCGATTGCCGGGCTGATGAGCCTTGCCGACTATGAAACGGTGCGCGACGAGCTAAGGGTGCTGCGCCAGGCCGCCTACGGTCTTGGCTCGACGCTGGAAGAGCCGTTCCTGCAACTCGCCTTCATTGCGCTGCCGGTGATCCCGCATCTGAAGATCACCGACAAGGGCATGGTCGATGTCGACCGCTTCGAGATTATTGGTACCTGAACCGCTCTAGCGCTTTGTTTTGCGCAATTCCGGACGGAAAACCGGGTTCCACTTTTCCTGGAATTGGTCAGGCCCAGGGGCGGGATGCAGCGTTCTTCTTCTCGAAGCTGGCGATCGAGCCGGCCTTTTCCATGGTCAACCCGATATCGTCGAGACCGTTCAGCAGGCAGTGGCGCTTGAAGTCGTCGAGGTCGAACTTGACCACGCCGCCGTCCGGGCCGCGGATTTCCTTGGCTTCCAGATCGACCGAGATGGTGGCATTGGCGCCGCGCGAAGCGTCGTCCATCAGCTTGTCGAGGTCCTCGGCGCTGACCGTGATCGGCAGGATGCCGTTCTTGAAGCAGTTGTTGTAAAAAATGTCGGCGAACGAGGTCGAGATCACGCAACGGATGCCGAAGTCGAGCAGCGCCCACGGCGCATGCTCGCGGCTCGAGCCGCAGCCGAAATTGTCGCCGGCAACGAGGATCTGGGCGTTGCGGTAGGCCGGCTTGTTGAGCACGAAATCGGGGTTCTCCGAACCGTCCTCGTTGAAGCGCATTTCGGCGAACAGGCCCTTGCCAAGCCCGGTGCGCTTGATCGTCTTCAGGTAGTCCTTGGGAATGATCATGTCGGTATCGACATTGACGATCGCCAAAGGCGCCGCGACGCCGGTGAGCTTGGTGAACTTGTCCATGGCTTGTGCCCGTGTTTTCGTTGCGGGAATTGCTGAGCCACGCTTTACACAAAGGCGGCGGCAAAGAAAAGGCGGCCGTTTCCAGCCGCCCCTTTTGTAATTTTATGTCATGCGAAACCGGCCTCAGGCCCGCTTCAGCTCCATCACGCCGGTTTCGGTGCCGGTCAGCCGGCGCGAACGGCCGTCAGCGCCCACCACCATCTGCACGCGCCGCCTTTCAGCGGTGAACAGCTGCGACGTCGCCGCGTTGACCGGCGGGTTGAAGGCAACCGTCACGCGCCACAAATCCGGCTTGATGGTCTCCTCAAGCCCGATGATGCGGCCACGCGCATCGCGGCCATTGAAGGTGCCGGCAACCTTGTCGCCGACAGCAAACGGGGTCGTCCCGTTCGGTTCGGCGGCGGCGCGTTGTGCGACCAGCGTGTTCCAGTCGCGCACGCCGTTCTGCTTCGCCACCAGTTCCAGCGCCTTGGCGTGGGTGACAGCGATGCCATCTTCGGCAAGTGCCGCGCGCAGCCGCTTGGCAGCCGCCTTGTAGCCTTGCACGGCGTCCGGGGTGTGCTGGATTTCAGTATCGTGTGTGGTTCGACCAATGGTCATGGTTTCGCTCCTTGCGATCAGTGAACGGCAGTCTTCGAACGGGTGCCCGCATTGCCGTTTCGGCCGTCACATCGACAGGGAAACGAATTGATCAGGGAAGCTTCACCAAGCCTCGAGAGGCTGCGGACGGCAGGGGCTTCCCGCCCTTGATGGCGCTCAGATAGGCATTGCAGGCCAAAACGTCAATCTCGCCTCATCCGGGACTCCGCCCATAGCCGCATCTAGGGCGCAAGCAATGGCACCAGCGCCGACGCCTCCTCTCCGCTTCGTCATCCCGGAATTCTCTTTCGAGCGGAGCGAAGTCGGATGGGGTTGAGCGCAAACGCTGACGCCTTCCTCTCCCCGTTTGCGGGGAGAGGGTAAGGGTGAGGGGCATCGCTGACGTCGCTAGACGTGGATCAAGCTACCCGCTTCCCTATCCACACCCCATGCCAACCCCCTGATCCCACTCACTTCTGCAAAAATCTTGCACCTCGCTTTTCCCCACCCTCTCCGTCTCGCCCATAATCCACCCCATCGCCCTTGCGGGAGACCTGGTGCGCACCGGGTATCAGGGAAGGGCGTCGGTGCCGGATTGGTCGCATGACGGTGTGCGGCTGGGTGATGAGCCCCCAAGTCCGGGCCTTGATCGGGGCCTTCGGCGCAAATGCTGCCCCCGGTGAGGCAAGACCACCGGACGGGCGGCCGCAAGGCCGCACTACTTAACTAAACGAGCGTCCAAACGGCCGCCCGTCCTCCCAACCTCTCAGAGGTCAGTTCTTTGACAATGGCCAGGGCCGAGAGGCAGCGTGGCGATGATGAAACGCGGCGATCTACCTTCTCCCCTTGTGGGAGAAGGTGCCTGAACGAAGTGAAGGCGGATGAGGGGTATCGTCTGGCTGGAACACCCCTCATCCGACCTCGCTGGCGCTCGGCCACCTTCTCCCACAAGGGGAGAAGGCAAGGTGTGCCCCGGCCCAACCACAAGCCGCCCCTGCACCATCGCCATGCAGGCAACCATTCGCTAACTTCCAAGGCTTGCAAAAGGGAGCAGACAGACATGGCCGAGATCACCATCCGCCCGCTCAAGCAATCCGATCATGCCGATTGGCGTCGGCTATGGACCGACTACCTCACCTTTTACGAAACCAAACTGCCGGAGGAGGTCTACGCCAAGACCTGGGAGCGCCTGTTCGCGCCGGGCGAGTTCGAGCCAAAGGGCTTCATCGCGCTGCTCGATGGCAAGGCCGTCGGCTTGACGCACTATCTCTACCATCGCTCCGGCTGGTCACTGGTCAACAACTGCTATTTGCAGGACCTGTTCTCCGATTCCACGGCGCGCGGCAAGGGCGTCGGTGCGGCGCTCATCGAAGCGGTGCGCCAGCAAGCGGCGAAGGCCGGCGTCACCAATGTCTACTGGATGACGCATGAAACCAACGCCACCGCCCGCCGCCTCTACGACCATGTGGCAAGAAGGACGGGTTTCATCGAGTACGATCTGCTGTAAAACGCCATAATGTTCATTCCCTTCTTCCTCGAGTTGAAAGCCGCCAAGGTCCCCGTTTCGCTGAGGGAATATCTTTCGCTGCTGGAAGGGCTGGAGGCAGGGCTCGTCGATTACGACGTGGAGGGCTTTTACTACCTTGCCCGCTCGGCGCTGGTGAAGGACGAGCGCCACATCGACCGTTTCGACCGGGTGTTTGCCCATGCCTTCAAGGGTATCGAGGCGCTGTCCGGCGAAACACCGGTGGACGTGGCGGAAATTCCTGAGGAATGGCTACGCAAGCTGGCCGAAAAGCATCTCACCGACGATGAGAAGAAGCTGATCGAGGCGATGGGCGGC
>MKRZ01000061.1 GCA_001897075.1 Mesorhizobium sp. 61-13
TGCGAAGCAGCGGCATTCGAAAACGGACGACAGATGGAGCGAAGCTGCCGAGCACGAGTACGCGGCATTTGCCCGGATTGCCAATTGGTGGCTGATTGGAGTCTGTCATGTGGCCAGCAGTTACGAACTCTTCGGTTAACATTTGTGATGGAGGCAAAAAAAGGGTTTTCGTTGCACCGGGGGAGGAATGGGCTAGAAAACGGTCACATTTTCGGCGACTGGAGCTTTGACTGTGGGAATTCTGGACAACGTTCGTATCGGCGTGATCGGACTGGGATATGTTGGCCTGCCTCTAGCTGTCCTGCTCGCCAAGCGTTTTCCGGTTACGGGATTCGATATCAGCAGCAAGCGTATCGCCGAGCTGCGCAATGCTCACGACCGGACCCTGGAAGTCACTGAAAGCGAGTTGCGCACAACGACGACTGCCTTCAGCGACGCCCTTGATGACCTGCGCGATTGCAACTTCTATATAGTCACTGTGCCTACTCCCATCGACGCTGCAAAGCGGCCCGACCTGCGTTTGCTTAAGGCGGCGTGTGCGACGGTTGGCAAGGTGATCTCGGCGGGCGATACGGTCGTGTTCGAATCCACGGTCTATCCCGGCGTTACGGAGGAGGAATGCGTTCCGGTGATCGAGCACGTGTCGGGATTGCGATTCAATACCGATTTCTTTGCAGGTTATAGCCCTGAACGCGTCAACCCCGGCGACAAACTCCACACCATCGACAAAATCGTCAAGGTAACATCGGGCTCGACCTCTGAAATCGCCGATCTGGTCAACGCCGTCTACGGCGCGGTCGTCACCGCTGGTACATATCGTGCGCCGTCGATCCGTGTTGCAGAGGCCGCCAAGGTCATCGAAAACACGCAGCGCGATGTGAACATTGCACTGGTCAACGAGCTAGCGACCTTGTTCCAGAAACTCGGCATCGACACGATGAGCGTTCTGGAAGCCGCCGGGACAAAATGGAACTTCCTCCCGTTTCGCCCCGGTCTCGTTGGCGGGCACTGCATTGGCGTCGATCCCTACTATCTGACCCACAAGGCGCAAGAGGTGGGTCATCATCCCGAGATCATCATGGCCGGGCGCCGCATCAACGATTTGATGGGGGAACTGGTAGCATCGAGGTTCGTAAGAGCGCTTATTTCAAGAGGTATTGACGCGTCCCGGGCGCGCGTTCTGGTGCTTGGCATCACGTTCAAGGAAAATTGCCCTGATACGCGCAACACTAAAGTGGTCGACGTCGTCCGGGAATTGGCGGATTACGGGATGGACGTGTCCATTCATGATCCTTGGGCGGATAGCGAGGAGGTCGAAAACGAATATGGCCTGCACCTTACCCAAGAGCCACACGCCGCTGGATATGATGGAGTGATCATCGCTGTCTCGCACGACAAGTTCCGTAGTCTGGGCGCGGATGGGGTTCGCAATTTAGCGAAGCCGAATGGCGTGGTTTTCGATGTGAAGGGGATGTTGGGTCTCGAAGACAGCGATCTGCGTTTGTAGGATCGGTGCGGCTTAGAAAGAAATCTTGTGTGCTTTCGAGGCGATCGAATACCAATGATTGATCGCAACAATCTGCCCGGTGCCGATTTGGCTTTGGTTTGCGAAAATGTAGTGATGCAATATGCAAAGGCCTATGGAAAATTGAGAACAAGAGGTGAGGCAGGCCGCTGTCACTGTCGGAATTTAATTATTCGAAGCGGTTTCTGCGGATGAAGCGCTCGTTCGACATCGTTGTTTCAACGATTTCGCTGGTCGTGCTCGTCCCTGTTTTCCTGTCCGTGATGCTTCTTGTTCGGCTGCGCCTCGGAAACCCTATCTTCTTTTCTCAGATGAGGCCTGGAAGAGACAGCATACCCTTCAAAATGATCAAGTTTCGGACCATGCGCGAAACGCGCGATAGCGACGGGAATTTACTTGCGGATGCCGACAGGCTGACTGCCTTGGGCCGCTTCCTTCGTTCGACCAGTCTCGATGAATTGCCAGAATTATGGAATGTGCTGAAGGGAGACATGAGCCTTGTTGGACCACGTCCGTTGCTGATGGAGTATCTTCCGCTTTATTCGCCCATGCAGGCAAGGCGGCACGAAGTGCGCCCGGGAATAACTGGCTGGGCTCAGATAAATGGACGCAATGCGATTTCTTGGGAAGAGAAATTTGCCCTGGATGTCTGGTACGTGGATAACAGGTCGGTTGGGCTGGATATGAAGATCATGGCGCTTACCTTGGCTAAGGTATTTGGACGAGCTGACATCTCTGCAAGGGGCGAGGCCACCATGCCGCGTTTCACCGGTAGCCGCCGAAATGGGTCGGCCAGCCAATGAGAGGGCCGCTTCTCGTCTTGGGGCGCGGTGGCCACGGCAGGGTCGTCGCTGACGCCGCTTCTGACTGCGGATATGACAAGATTGCCTTTCTTGACGACTCTCCCCAAGCAGAAGATTTGCCCAGCCCGTTTCCTCATCTCGGCCCGATCTCGATGGCGGGCCAATTGCTGCATATGTGGCCACAAGCAATCGCCGCGGTTGGAAACAACACGCTCAGAGAAGCACTTTTTCTTCGTCTTGTAGGGCTCGGTTTCGAGGCGCCATCGGTAGTTCATCCCTCTGCCGTGGTAAGCCGAAACGCCCAGATCGGTGACGGGGTTTTCGTTGCGCCCACCGCCGTCATCAACGTTGGTGCAAAGGTGGCCAATGCAGTCATCATCAACACAGGTGCGCGGATAGATCATGACTGTGTGATCGGCGCAGCTAGCCACATAGCGCCGGGAGTGACCCTTTCGGGTGGGGTGACGATCGGGTCGAAAGTCTGGTTGGGTACCGGTTGTGCCGTGCGGCAGGGCGTTACGATTGGTGACGAGGCTGTTATAGGTGTCGGTGCTGCTGTCGTGTCTGACCTTGCACCGGCGCGAACTTACATCGGTGTTCCCGCGCGACCCTCCGAAAAGCATCAGTAACGGTTGGAAAATTGCTCAATACTCCATTCTCGCCCTGGCCATCTTTCTCCGACGAGGAAATTCAGGCTGTTTCGCAAGTTCTGCGTTCAGGCAGAGTCAACTATTGGACCGGCGAGGAATGCCGGGCATTCGAACGCGAATTTGCCCAGTGGTGTGAATCCAGCCATGCGATCGCGCTCGCCAACGGCACCGTCGCACTCGATCTCGCACTTCGCGCACTCGATGTAGGACCAGGGGACGAAGTGATCGTCACCCCACGCACATTTCTTGCGTCTGTATCCTGCGTGGTGAATGCGGGGGCGAAACCCGTATTTGCCGACGTGGATCGTGACAGCGGCAATATTACCGCCGCGACAATCACAGCGGTCCTATCTCCGCGGACGAAGGCAGTTATCCCGGTGCATCTCGCGGGCTGGCCTTGCGACATGGACCCGATCATGGAACTCGCGGCGCGCTATGGGTTCAAGGTCATAGAAGATTGCGCCCAAGCTCACGGCTCACGCTACAAGGGCCGTTCGGTCGGGACGATTGGCCACATCGGCGCGTGGTCTTTCTGCCAGGACAAGATCATCACCACAGGCGGTGAGGGCGGGATGGTGACGACCAAGGATGCCGACCTATGGTCGCGGATGTGGTCGTTCAAGGACCATGGCAAGAGTTGGGAAGCCGTCTATGAGCGCCCACATCCACCCGGCTTTCGCTGGCTTCACGAGAGCTTCGGCACAAATTGGCGCATGACCGAGATGCAGGCAGCAATCGGCCGCATCCAGCTTCGCCGTTTGGGTGAGTGGTCGGCAGCACGCGAGGCCAATGCGGCGGTTCTACACAAGGTGCTGGCAACTTTTGCTCGCGAAAACGGTCCGGTGCGGGTGCCGTTCCTGTCTGGTCGACCGGACATGGGCAATGATTCACGGCACGCCTACTACAAATTCTACGCGTACGTACGACCGGAGAATCTCGCGCAAGGGTGGTCAAGAGATCGGATTGTCAATGAGATCGTCTCGAACAGCGTCCCTTGTTACCAAGGTTCATGCTCGGAGGTCTATCTTGAGCGGGCTTTCGACGATACAGGCCTGCGGCCACCCATGCCGTTGCCAACGGCCCATGAATTGGGCGAGACAAGCCTGATGTTTCTTGTCCATCCGACGTTGACGGCAGAAGAGGTCATTAAAACTGCCGACGTAGTTGGAAAAGTTCTTTCCGCAGCACAAAAAAGCCAGGCTATTTCCCCCTAACGTCGAGGATTGTTTTTACTTGGCGGTGATTTGGCGCAATAGGGCAATCATCGAGCCCAAAAGCAAACCAAGAAGCACGGCGCCACCAACAAAAAGGCTCATCCTTGGAGACACCTTCTCAGCGCTGGCACCGACGATGCTGTAGTCTGCGATCGGAGCCGTTGCCGGGTCACTCAGCGGTGACTCGTCGAGCAACTGGGTGAGACGCTCACTGTCCTTGTCGTTTTCCAGTAGGTAGATTTGCCGCTCAAGATCCCGCAGTTGGGTGATAAATGGGTCGTTGTCGCTACGGCTGTTGAGAAGTTTGATTTGCTCGTCCAGCGCGCGGCTACCCTGAAGATACATTGGTTGCTCGCCAGATATCACCTGGGTGGAGGGGGCAGGAACAGGCTGTCCAGGGGCAATTGAAGACGGCACCGTTACGGGGTCCTTGATACCAAGGGTCTCCGCGATCTTTGCCTGCTCGCCGACCATGACAGCCTCGTCCTTGCGAGCATTTTCCTGTTGGTTCCTGCGCGCTTCGATCTCCACCCGCAATTTGCTTATGGCATCGCTGCGAATTTTCGCCCCGGCCGAAATCTTGTTCAGCGTAGCTGTGCGGATCGTCTTCGCGACCTCAAGTCCTGCGTTTTCGAGACTCCATGCCACGAACCGGTTCACCGCTTCTCGATCGCTTCCTCTCACACTCATCTCGAAACTGGCTTTTTTGTCGGTCGCAGGCATGAACTTCACGCTGCGCGCAAAAGCCAGGGCTGAGGCGTCTGACGCATCATTTTGTCCTTCGTTTTTGGCGATGCCGCTTTCCTGCGCCGCCTGGATGAGATGGCCCGGCGATTGCAGGTAAGTGGTGAATTCCTGAAAAAGGCTGTCACGCGTATAGGGAAACGCCGAACCCAACGAGGGATCTGTCTCGCTGTCGACTGTGCCCAGATTGGGCAAGGCGCTTCTCGCCAACAGATCGATATACCCGGCGTACTCGCTCTGCGTGATCGGATAAATGGCCGCTTCGGACTGGTATACGTTCGGAGAGGCGTAGTAGGCAGCGGCCCCGAGCAAGGCCGCAGCAGCGGTAGTCGCAAATATCGTAAGTTTGCCCTGCCAAAGCTTTGAAAACACGTCACGTAGGTCGATTTCGTTGCCTACTGCGTTATCCAAACCTGCCCTCCCATGAATTCATGCGATGTTTGAGTAAGCGCATCTGGAAATGATGCGCCGAGTCCCAAATTCAACTCTGCGAAGCCTGATGTGGCCTGCGGTATTCGCCACGCGTGTCGACAACAAGGCACGCGCATTCAAGGATGGTTTCGTCTGGCAAGCTTACGTGTTCGGTTAGACGCTGTGCCGTAGGAAACCGGATATGGAGACGTTACCGGGGCAGACTATCTAATTCGGCCACCGATTGCCACAACGGGTAAGTGTGAGCCTTGCTCGCTTCCGAAACCGAACGGATTATTTGAGTCTGCCGGCAGGAAAGAAAGGTGGCTGGGGCGCCAGGATTCGAACCTGGGAATGTCGGTACCAAAAACCGATGCCTTACCGCTTGGCGACGCCCCAAAAGCCGACGCTTAGAGTCGAACAGAGCGGCCTTATAGGCAGTGCCGGTGAAAAGCACAATCCGCAGCCGCCATCAATGTCGCTGGTTTTTCAAGGCGGGTAGGTGGCCTATTCGCCCCAAACTGCGAGTTCATTACCCGCAGGATCAGTGAAATGAAAACGGCGGCCACCAGGAAACGAGAAGATCGGTTTTACGATCCGCCCACCGGCATTCTGCACACCGGACAGCGTCTCTTCCAGGTTTTCACTGTAGAGCACGGGCAGCGGCTTCGACGAACTTTCTTTGGCGTCCGTATGAAAGCCACCATCGAGCCCTTCTGAAAAGGCCGCGTAGGATGGTCCGTAGTCGATGAATGTCCACGAGAAGGCTGCACTGTAGAAAGCCTTGACGCTATCGAGCGTGCCGCCGGTGGCGGGCATTTCAAGATAGTCGAGTTTCCCGGTTTGCCGCATGGTGATCTCCTTTGTTCTTATTATGTTCTAGTTGGCGTATGCGCGAAGAGCAAGCAATTGTCCGGCTGACATCGAAAGCAAAAGATGCAGAACGGCGATGTGTCAGCTATCCCATTGTTTGCATGTAGAAATTCGTAAGGTGTGCTGTATTCGGGGCTTCATTCTGCCTTTAATCGATTGTAGCTCTTCTGTGCCTCAGCGAACGCTTGCGTTTCAGGCCCCGGCACCTTATCGCTCCCGCAACCAGCCCCGATCGGGGCCTAGTCAATCTCCGAAAGTTGGGGACCAGGAATGACGAAGTGGGTGTACACCTTTGGTGACGGAGCGGCCGAAGGCCGCGCTGGCGATAAGGCTTTGCTCGGCGGCAAGGGTGCCAATCTAGCCGAGATGTGCAGCCTCGGCCTGCCTGTGCCTCCGGGCTTCACCATCACCACGGAGCTTTGCAACTGGTACTACGCCAACGGGCGTTCCTATCCGCAAGCGCTGGAAGCCGAGATCGATAGCGCGCTAGGGCATATCAGCCGCATCACCGGCCGTCGTTTCGGCGACCCCGAGAAGTTGCTGCTGGTTTCCGTACGTTCAGGCGCACGTGCGTCCATGCCGGGCATGATGGACACGGTGCTCAATCTTGGCCTCAACGACGAGACGGTCGAAGCGCTTGCCGCTGATGCCGGTGATGCGCGCTTCGCCTATGACAGCTATCGCCGCTTCATCCAGATGTATTCGAATGTGGTTCTGGACCTCGACCACGAGATGTTCGAGGAAATCCTTGAGGATCAAAAGGCGAGTCTCGGCCATGAGCTCGACACCGAACTGACCGCTATCCAATGGCAGCAGGTCATCGCGCTCTACAAGGCCAAGGTCGAGGAAGAGCTTGGCGCGCCGTTCCCGCAGGACCCGCGCGAGCAGTTGTGGGGTGCCGTCGGCGCTGTGTTTTCGAGCTGGATGAATGCCCGCGCCATCACCTACCGGCGCCTGCACGATATTCCGGAGAACTGGGGCACTGCGGTCAACGTGCAGGCCATGGTGTTCGGCAATATGGGCGATACGTCGGCCACCGGCGTTGCCTTTACCCGCAATCCCTCCACTGGCGAGAAGGCGCTTTACGGTGAGTTCTTGGTCAATGCACAAGGTGAGGACGTCGTCGCCGGCATTCGCACTCCGCAGAACATCACGGAGAAGGCGCGAATCGCTGCCGGTTCCGACAAACCGTCGCTTGAGAAGTTGATGCCTGAAGCGTTCGACGCGTTTGTCGAAATCTCGCGGCGTCTCGAAAATCACTACCGCGACATGCAGGACCTCGAATTCACCATCGAGCGCGGCAAGTTGTGGATGTTGCAGACGCGGTCCGGCAAGCGCACCGCCAAGGCGGCGCTCAAGGTTGCGGTAGACATGGCCAACGAGGGGCTGATTACACAGGCTGAAGCCGTCGATCGCATCGACCCGGCTTCGCTTGACCAGTTGCTGCACCCGACAATCGACCCGAAGGCCGAACGCGACGTGATCGGTATTGGCTTGCCTGCATCGCCCGGTGCTGCAACGGGCGAAATCGTGTTCACGTCCGATGAAGCCGAAGAGATGAAGTCTGCGGGGCGCAAGGTCATTCTCGTGCGCGTCGAAACCAGCCCCGAAGACATCCACGGCATGCATGCCTCGCAAGGCATCCTGACAACGCGGGGCGGCATGACCAGCCATGCGGCAGTCGTCGCCCGCGGCATGGGAAAGCCCTGCGTCTCTGGCGTCGGTTCCCTGCGGGTCGACCACAAGAGCGGCATCTTGATCGCCATGGGCAAGACCTTCCGCAAGGGAGACATCATCACCATCGATGGCGGGTCCGGCCAGGTTCTAAAGGGTGCTGTGCCGATGCTGCAGCCTGAGCTTTCGGGCGATTTCGCATCCATCATGGAGTGGGCTGACAAGACACGCCGCATGAAGGTGCGTACAAACGCCGAAACGCCGGCGGACGCCCGCATGGCGCGTTCATTCGGTGCCGAAGGCATAGGGCTTTGTCGCACCGAACATATGTTCTTCGATGGCGACCGCATTGTTGCCATGCGCGAAATGATCCTCGCCGATACCGAAAAGGGCCGCCGCGCGGCACTTGCCAAGCTGTTGCCCATGCAGCGTTCGGATTTTCTTGAACTGTTCGAAATCATGGCCGGCTTGCCGGTCACGATCCGGTTGCTGGACCCGCCGCTGCACGAATTCCTGCCCAAGACCGAGGAAGAGATCGCCGAGGTGGCCGACGCCATGCAGGTCGTGGCAGACAAGCTGCGCCAGCGCACGGAAGCCCTGCACGAGTTCAACCCCATGCTGGGTCATCGTGGCTGCCGCTTGGCCGTCTCTTATCCCGAGATCGCCGAGATGCAGGCGCGCGCCATTTTCGAGGCTGCCGTGGAGGCGGGCAGAAAGGCCGGCAAGCTGGTCGTTCCGGAAGTCATGGTGCCGCTGGTCGGCCTCAAGAAGGAACTTGACTACGTCAAAGCCCGAATTGATGCGGTTGCCCAAAGCGTGATGGAAGAAACCGACGTCAAGTTCGAATACCTGATCGGCACCATGATCGAGCTGCCCCGGGCGGCTATCCGCGCCCATGTCATTGCCGAAACCGCGGAGTTCTTCTCCTTCGGCACCAATGACCTGACGCAAACCACTTTCGGAATTTCGCGCGACGATGCGGCGTCGTTCCTCGAGGTCTATCGCCAGAAGGGGATCATCGATCAGGACCCGTTCGTATCGATCGACATCGAAGGTGTTGGCGAACTGGTGGAACTGGCTGCTGAAAAGGGCCGCAAGACGCGCCCCGACATCAAGCTCGGCATCTGTGGAGAGCACGGCGGTGATCCCGCGTCGATCCACTTCTGCGAAACGGTTGGCCTGGACTATGTATCATGTTCGCCGTTCCGCGTTCCTATTGCCAAGCTGGCGGCGGCCCAGGCGGCAGTGCGCAAGCGATAGCGTCTCGTCGGACTGAACTTGCCCTATCTCACGCTTGATCAAGCCTTCGCCTGTTGCGGGCTTGATCGGCGGCCCACCACCTGTTGAGCGCCGCTGCACAGCGAAACGCCGTCTGCCCGTCCCATAACGGAATGCGCGTCCTGCTGGGCTCGGCGTGGCTTTGCAGATGGCTCAGGCAAGCCTCCAGGCGGCTGCGGACATCATAAATGTTTACCAGGCAGTTTGTGCCGTTCCTGATCGTGACAGGACGCTCGGTCGTGTCACGAAAAGTAAAACAGGGAATGCCGAGCCAGGTCGTTTCTTCCTGGATGCCACCTGAATCCGTCAACACCAGTGCCGATGCCGCGACCAGATTGACGAACTCCGCATAGCGCAGCGCCGGAACGAGGCAAATGTTGCCGTTCTCACGAAGCCGCGCGTCGAGTTTCCACCGTTCCAACTGCTTGAGGGTCCGGGGGTGGGCGGGGAACAGCACGACCGTACGCTGCGCCAGCCAAAGCAAAAGATCGCAAATCGCTTCGATCGACTTTTTTGAATCGACGTTGGAAGGCCGGTGGAATGTCGCAACGGCAAATGATCGCGCGGTGAGCCTATAGTGTGCAAGCAGGGTTGCCTGCAGATCGGGCTTAATGGTCGACGACAGCGAATCGATCATGATGTTGCCGACGAACTCGACCTTCTCAGGCGGTTTGCCCTCTCCGAAGATGAGGTTGTTCATCGCTTCCTCGGAAGGCGACAGCATGAGGTCCGATATCGAGTCGATCACGACACGATTGATCTCTTCGGGCATCAGCATGTCGCCGCTGCGAAGCCCTGCTTCCAAGTGAACGACCGGAATGCCAAGCCGCTTGGCAGCAAGAGTTGTTGCCATCGACGCATCCACGTCCCCGGATACGACAACCATGTCGGGATGATCCTGCGCGCACAGTTCTTCGTATCTTGCCATGATCTCGCCAATGCGCGGGCCGTACGCCGAAGCGGCCAAGTCGAGCGGCAACACGTCTGAAACGCCGAGGTCTTCGAATATCTCGGTGGTCATGCTGGGAGAGTTGTGCTGCTGGACAAAAATCAGGCGCACCGAACACCAGTCCTGCTGAGACAGCACTTTGTGCAGGGGGGCGATCTTGATGATGTTGGGGCGCGTGCCGGCAACGAGGTGGATGGTGCAGGGGCGTCTTGTCATGACTGGTGTCGAATCCGGCTCATTGCCGAACTTCTAACACCAGACCCGAAAAACGCGTAATTTAGTTCCAGGACCCGACGCAATCGACCAGATGCTTGCCTTGCAGCTTGGAGCGATCAACGGTCTTGAACGGCATGTGGGCGACGAGGAGTGCCACAACGTCGCTGTCGGTGACCGCATCTTCAAGCTGTTGCAGCTTGATGTTGGAATGACCAAGCAACGCATTCGGAAGCTCGGTGACATGGGGCTCCACGACGGTAACATCGTAGCCCTTGTGCCCCAGCATCTCCACGATCTCGACCGCAGGGCTCTCGCGCAGGTCATCCACATCGGCCTTGTACGAAAGACCCAGGCAGCAAACCTTCTTGCTCCCCGTCTGGTTGAGGGCTGTCTCTATCCTGTCGACAACCGAGTGGGGGCGTCCGTCATTGACGTTGCGGGCTGCCCGCATAACTTGGGTCAGTTCCGGAAATTGCGTGATCAGGAACCAGGGATCGACGGCGATGCAATGACCGCCGACGCCGGGACCGGGGTTGAGTATCTTGACGCGCGGATGCCTGTTGGCGAGCGCAATCGTTTGCCACGCATCCAGCCCGAGATGATCGCAGACATTGGCGACTTCGTTGGCGAAGGCGATGTTGACGTCGCGATAGGCATTCTCGATCAGCTTGACCAGCTCGGCCGCCGCCGCCGAAGTTTCGAAGATCTGTCCACGCACGAAGGTGCTGTAGAGTTCCTTGGCTCGGCTTGCGCATTCAGGCGTGATGCCGCCGACAATGCGGTCATTTTGCACCAGTTCGTAGACCATCCGGCCGGGCAGGATGCGCTCCGGGCAGTAGGCCATGGATATTTTCAGATGGCTTTTGGAGCCGTTTGCCGAGATCAGGTCAGGTCGTTCCTGGCCAATGACCTCCGCCATCTTCTGTGTGGTGCCCACGGGGCTCGTCGATTCCAGGATCACCAGGTCGCCGGCCTTGAGAACCTTGCAGATCGACCGTATCGCCTGCTCGACAAAGGAGATGTCGGGCTGCTTGTCGGGCTGGATCGGTGTCGGCACGGCGACGATGAACGCATCCGCCGGCTGCGGTTCTGTAAAGGCCTTGAGGCGTCCGCTTCTTACCGTCGAATGGACGAGGCCATCCAGATCAGGTTCGCTGAAGTGCGCACGCGCGGCGTTGATGGCGGTTACCGCTTTCTGGCTTGTATCGACGCCAAGAACCTGGATGCCACGGCTGGCGATTGTCGCTGCGGTCGGCAACCCGATGTAGCCGAGGCCAATGACCGAGACGGCTTCAAACTGGTTAGGCATTGGCGATGGTCTCCAGTATCCGGTGCGCGGCCCGGCCATCACCGTAGGGATTGGTGGCGGAGCTTGCGCGCTTGTATTCCTCTGGAATGTCGATCAGGCGCCGTGCTTCGGTGACAATCCGGCAGGGATCGGTGCCGACGAGGCGCGCTGCACCTGCCGCGATTGCCTCTGGCCGTTCAGTAACATCGCGGGTCACCAGAACAGGCTTGCCCAATGCGGGAGCCTCCTCCTGTATGCCGCCGGAATCGGTGACGATGATATGCGACCGGCCCATCAGGTAGACAAACGGCAGGTAGTCCTGCGGATCGATCAGGAAAACGTCGCTGACGCCGGCCAGCGTTTCCTTGGCGGCGCGCTGGACATTCTCGTTGAGATGAACCGGGTAGACGACCTGGATGTCACCTTTTGAAGCAAGGCTTGCCAGGGCTTCGCACATGCGGCGAAGACCGTCGCCGAAGTTCTCGCGGCGGTGGCCGGTGACGAGGACGAGCTTCTTGTTGGGATTCAGGAAGGAGAATTTGTTGCGAAACGCCTCTTCGGCGATCGGATCTGACTTGATGAGTTCGGAAGCCATGAGCAGCGCATCGATGACGGTGTTGCCGGTCACGACGATGCGTTCGTCCGGGATAGCCTCCTCGATCAGCGCGTTACGCGCGCCTTCCGTCGGCGCGAACAGCCACTTGGCCGAGACGTCGATGATGCAGCGGTTCATTTCTTCGGGCCACGGCCGCCATATGTCGCGTGTACGCAAGCCGGCTTCGACGTGACCTACCGGAATCCGCTGGTAGAACGCGGCCAGAGAGGCCGCCATTGCGGTTGTGGTGTCGCCATGCACCAGCACGAAATCCGGCTTGGTGTCGGCCAGAACCTTCCCCAGGCCTTCAAGTACGTTCACCGTCACATCGGTCAGCGTCTGCCCCGTCTGCATGATGTTGAGGTCGATGTCGGGAACGATGTTGAATGCCTGCAAGACCTGATCGAGCATGGATCGGTGCTGGCCTGTCACACAAACGACGGTCTCGAAACGTCCGTCGGCTCGAAACGCCTTAATGACGGGAGCCATTTTTATGGCTTCCGGGCGCGTGCCAAATACAATCATCGCCTTCATGCGCAAGCCCCAAGCCAAACCCATCGGGCCGGTTTCCGGACACTTCGCCTAATGGGAATGCTCGTCGAGTGGTCTAGCGAACCGCCGCGAACCTGCCCTGGTCCTCAGCCCATGCAGGTCGGCTTTGCCTTGTTGCCAGTGCCGCCGCGCAGAGCTGTTTCCCGATTTAGCTCCCTGTCCTCATGATCTAACTGATACCCTACGAGGAGCCCGGAAATCTCTACTCTCAATGGCCTAACAGGGCCGGGTACGACCTAGCCCATAAGGCGAAGTGCGTACCCGCCATTCCGACGTCGGGAGGTATCGGGGCCGTTGTCGATCTGGACATGCTATCAAGGCGGTGCCCGTGGCATCCGCCAACTGGGCAGCCTTTGCAAAAGAAAACGCCCGGTACGTGCGCACCGGGCGTTGGTATTCTTTTCTGTGTTGCGCCGGCTATTCCGGCGCGGACTTGGTTACTGGCGGCGCGGCAGCAGCGACCATACGGCCGGCACCAAACTGGCGGCCAGTGCAACCTTGATGAGATCGGGCAGGATGAAGGGGACGACGCCGAACTGCCAAGCCTTTTCAGTTCCAATGATCGTGGCAAGCCATGCAAAGCCCATCGCCATCATGATGACTTCCGCAACGAGCAGCGCACCGAACAGCTTGAAAGGGTTGCGGTCGAAGCCGCGATCGGCCGCCCAGCCGGCAATAGCGGCCATGACCACGAAGCCGGGCAGATAACCGCCAGTGGTGCCGACCATGTAGGCAAGACCGATGCCCTTTTCGGGCGTGCTCTGGAACACAGGGAAGCCCATCGCGCCTTCGAGCATGTAGAGCAGCAATGTCGCGACGGCGAGCCGCATGCCGAAAGCCGCTGCGATCAGGAAGATCGCAAGCGTTTGCAGCGACATATCGACGGGGCCAAGCATGACTTTCGTCTTGGCCGAGAGCGTCAGCAAGAGCGTTCCGGCAATGGCGAGGAACAACTGGGTGACAAGCCTTGCAGCGCCTTTTTCGGGCAGAGCCAGTGAAACAAGCGGACGCATCGTTGTTGCAATTGCCATGTTCTTCCTCAATCCGTTTGGCCAGAGCGCAAAGGCGCTTCGGGTTTCCCCTATATTGTCTTCCGTGATATGCGGCAAACGATTTTGCCCATCCTGCCTGAGTAAATAGGCTATGCCCCTCAAATTCGATACGAGTTTTCAACCGGCATACGGCAAGGCAGTTGCCGTCGCGTCAGGCGTGCAGCGCGTTACCGCGCCCAACCCTTCGCCTTTCACCTTTCATGGCACCAACAGCTACCTGATTGGCCACGATTCGCTGGCCGTGATCGATCCCGGCCCCGACGACGACTCGCACTTGCAGGCTCTGCTTGCAGCCATTGCCGGCCGGCCGGTCAGCCACATCTTTGTCAGCCATACCCATCGCGACCATTCTCCGCTCGCTGCGCGCCTGAAAGCCGAGACGGGGGCGGTGGTCGTAGCCGAGGGGCCGCATCGTCCCGCGCGCCCACTAGGGATTGGTGAAACAAATCCACTCGACGCAAGTGCCGATACCGAGTTCAAGCCGGACGTGGCCATGGCGGACGGTGCCGTCATCGATGGAGACGGTTGGTCGATCCGCGGGGTTTTCACCCCCGGCCACACGGCAAATCACCTGGCCTTTGCCCTCGAAGGCCGCCGTGTCCTGTTTTCTGCCGATCATGTCATGGCCTGGGCGACCACCATCGTTGCACCGCCGGACGGGGCAATGGCCGACTACATGGCGTCTCTAGACTTGTTGCTTGAACGCGATGACCGTCTGTTTCTGCCCGGCCACGGCGGGCAGGTGAGTGCGCCGCATGCCTTCATGCGCGGTTTGAAAGCGCATCGGAAAATGCGCGAGCGCGCCATCCTCGAGCGGGTCAGGAAGGGCGACCGCACCATAAAGGCGATGGTCGAGGCAATCTACAGGGATACCGATCCGCGTCTTCACGGCGCGGCGGGGCTCTCGGTCCTTGCGCATCTCGAAGATCTGGTAACGCGCGGTGTCGTCGTTACAGAAGCGAGCCCATCGATCGAGGGCATCTATTTCCCTGCGAACTGATCTCTATTCGGTCGAGGTGGTGCCGATCTGGCCGACCACTTCCTGATCCAGTTCCGACAGGAATTTCACGATCCGGGCTGCATTGTCGCCAAGGTCGTGCCGGCCATAGCGCGAGGCCGAGCGCATATCGACATAGCTCGTCTCGCCTTCGCTGGTTACGCGGATTGCAACATCGGCGGGCAGTTCGAGCACGAAGCTCTTTGCGACAGCGTTGACGACCGCATCGCTGGCATTGGTATCGGAGGAAGGCAAAGAACCTTCGACCTGCCATCCCTGTCTCGCGAACACGGCTTCGACCGAATCGACGGTTTCCTTGAACGGAAGTTCATAGCGCCGGCCCGTCACCAACGGGTAGGCCTGCGCTTGTAACCGCTGTTCCCCTGGCGTTGTCGGTGTCCGCGTGTCGTTTGCATTGTCCTTGGCAAATGTAAGCGAAGGCGGATCTTCCAGGTCGGTGGAAATGTCCTTTAGCGGCGGGTAGATCGTTGCCCAGTAGGCTGCCACCGCAAATGGAGCCAGGACTACCAGCGCCAAGAACGCGCCCACCATCAGGTCGTGGCCGCCGCGGTCGCCAAAAGTCCACAATCTTGAAAAAGCAAAGCCAGCAAACAGCAGGGCAAATGCCGCGAGCAGTGCAACCAGCGCCAGCACCCACAGGAACGCGGGCGTTTCCACAAGGTTGAAATGGTGCCCAACCCATGCGGTCAACAAAAGGACCAAGGAAAAGGCACCCGTTCGGCGTGACCAGCCGGCAGCCTTAGATGTTTGCCTGTCAGGATATTCGCTCATTGCCTGCCAAAGACTGCTTCGCACTTTCCGGCCAGATGCTTAGCGCATGATCCGGCAAAGTTGAATGCCGGGTCGCAAGAAGTTGGCGGATATGTTGGTGCTCGTCAGGCGGTTGGCAAACGATAGTCCTTGAATTGTTCCCGCAGCGTGGTCTTCTGGATCTTTCCCGTGGCCGTGTGCGGAATTTCGCTGACGAAGGCGACATCGTCGGGCATCCACCATTTCGCGACTTTGCCGTCCATGAAGCCGAGTATCTCGCTCTTGCTGGGTTCCTTGCCCGCCTTGGCAACAACGACAAGCAATGGCCGCTCGTCCCATTTCGGATGACTTATGCCGATAACCGCAGCTTCCGCGATATCGGGATGACCGACCGCAAGGTTTTCGAGGTCGATGGTCGATATCCACTCGCCTCCGGATTTGATGACATCCTTGGCCCGATCGGTGATCTGCATGTAGCCATTGGGATCGATGAAAGCGACGTCACCAGTGTCGAACCAGCCGTCTTCGTCGAACTGTTCCGCGCCCGCGCCGCCATAGTACGCGCGTGCCACGGCCGGACCACGCACCTTGAGCCGGCCGAAGGTCTTGCCGTCCCACGCATGTGCGTTGTCGTGGTCGTCGGTTACCTTCATCTCCACCCCGAACGGCGCGAACCCTTGCGTCTTCTGGATCGCCAGCCGTTCCTCTCCTTCCAGGTTCTGGGTTTCGGGCTTCATCGTGCAAAGCGTTCCAAGCGGCGACATTTCCGTCATGCCCCACGCATGCACCACTTCGACGTCGTAATTGTCCTGGAATTTCTTGGTGATGACGCGGGGACAGGCAGACCCGCCGATTACCACCTTGTTGAGGAATGGCAGCTTCTTGCCGGTCTCCTCAAGATATTGCAGCAGCATCAGCCATACGGTTGGCACGGCGGCACTGAACGTCACTTTCTCGGTGTCGAGAAGTTCATAGATCGAGGCGCCGTCCATCTTTGCGCCAGGCATGACCAGCTTGGCGCCGATCATCGGTGCGGCTTGCCCGAGCCCCCACGCATTGGCATGGAACATGGGAACGACCGGCAAGATGACGTCGCGCGCCGATATTCCCATTGCATCCGGCATCGCCGCGATCATGGCGTGGAGCACATTCGAGCGGTGGCTGTAGAGAACGCCTTTGGGACCACCGGTGGTACCCGAAGTGTAGCACATGCCGGCCGCGGTCTGCTCGTCGAACTCTTTCCACTGGAAATTGCCGTCCGCTTCGGCCAGCCAGTCTTCGTAGCAAACTGCGTTTGCAAGGGCAGTTTCAGGCATGTGCGCACGGTCAGTGAGAACGATGACCTTGGTCAATGATTTGACCTGTCCGGCGATCTTTTCCAGGAGCGGCACGAAGGTCAGGTCGACAAAGATCGCCTTGTCCTCGGCGTGGTTCATTATCCAGGCCAGTTGCTCCGGAAAGAGCCGCGGGTTCAGCGTATGGTAGATAGCGCCGATGCCCATGATGCCATACCACGCTTCGAGGTGGCGGGCGCTGTTCCAGGCAAGCGTTGCAATCCGGTCCCCCAGTTGGAAACCGTCGCGCTCAAGCCGCTGCGCCAGCTTGAGCGATCTCGTGCGGATGTCGGTATAAGTGGTGCGGACGATGGGGCCTTCGATCGAGCGCGTAACGATTTCCCGCTTGCCGTGTTGGGTCGCTGCCGCGTCCAGTACCTTATGGCAAAGCAGCGGCCATTCCTGCATCAATCCGAGCATGATGTTCCTCCTGAATACATTGTGGAACGAACCGCGAAATTGTCGAGTCGCCAATGCCGTCGCTTAGGCCGAATTGGCTACGATGCGCGCCATAATGCAGCCATTGTCGACGTAAATCTTTTGTGAGGCGGGGCTGGTCAGCGAAATGCACGAGGTTTGCATGGACGCGCAGCTTGATGAAAAGGCACTGGAGAAGAGCTTGGCTGATAGCCTTGGCGATCTCGTGCCAGAAGAGCGGACCGTTTCCGAAGATGAGTTCGTTGAGATCGTCGGCCAGGCTTTGGAATTGGTCGGCGGCGAAATGCTGTTCAAGATGTGTATTGATGTTGATGGCCGCAGCGAATTCGTGGCGGCTGCAACGGTGGGCAGCGACGAAAAGCGTCAGTTCCTGCTTCTTACGCTGCCGGTCAACGGTGGGACACTGAAGGTTGAGACGGCGTCGAAGAGCACGAATCCTGTAGCCGGCATCGCTCCCGCCTATGCCGGACTGATGGACGTTTTCCAGGCCGCTGCCTGACTAGCAAACATACGGGATTTGCCTGATTGCCCGATCAGGAAGCGGGCGGTTTTGCGTCGGCCTTGGTTGCGTTCGACCCGGAACCAGCCGGTATGGATGCTGCAATCAATATGGCGCAAAACACAAAGAACGCGTCCATGATGTCGTGCTTGAACATGATCTGTGTCATGCCAGAGACGGCGTAGGAAATTGAAACGATCAGCGCGAGAAACAACCGTGCCCGGTAGCTGGAATCGCGCGGTGCGCGCCAAGCGATAAAGACTGGCACGCAGAGAACTGCAACCAGTGCGGTCAAAGTCAGGATTCCACCGTCCAGAGCAAAAGAAAGAAAGCCGTTGTGGGCGTGGGTGAAACCACGAATCGGCAGGTCGTCTTTAGACAGTTCCGGCACCAGTGATGCCATCCTGTTTTGAATGCCGTGGCCCCAGAAGGGCGATTCGAGAAAAGCGTCCCGCCCTGCTTCCCAAAGTCTGAGCCGCTCGCCGATACTTTTCGTCGTCTGCTCGCCCATCAGGATGCGGTGAAACTCGCGGACCGTTTGTTCCCAACGAAAGTCAAGCATCCGCTCGACACTGTAGAACGCAACCGTTGCGGCGGTAAGGATCGCGAGACTAGCGGGGCGAACGAGAATGGAACGCCAACGGGCAGGATTGTATATCAGCAACAGAACGCAGACCGGAAAAATTGCAATGGCGACGCCGCGCGTAAGCGACATTATCAATGCGACCGCTCCGCCAACGACCGCCGCAATTGCCAGTATTTGTCGAGCCTTGGAGGTGGACGAGATATTGAGGCCGCCTATTCCCATCAGGCAAAGCGCCATGATCGAAAAGACCGCGGGGTTGCCCGCGCCGCCCTCCGATCGAAGCCCCAACAGTCCAGATTGTATGAGCGCTACGAACGCTGCAATCACGGCGCCAACGGCAGCGCCTGCGATGTAGGGTGGGAGAAAGTCGATGTCCCGGGTCGCCCTTAGCCTCGGAATGACGACCCAAGGCGCGAGGAAGGCAAGAAGCCAGACTATCGAATGCGGGATTTCGGATCTGTTCGGTGCAATCAGTGCGGTGAACACGATCAACGCCGCAAAGGCGGTAAACGTCAAAGCCAGCGCCCGATCAGAACGAGTCATCTGGAATTCGAATCGCTGCAGCGCAAGCGAGAGAATTCCCCAGACGAAGAACGAGTAGAGCATGACGGAAATCACGCTTCCGCCGACTGCTGGAAGCGCTCCCATCAGAAAGATCGAAATGACGTTGTTTCGATCGATGCCGTTCTTTGGCAACGCCATACCAAGCGTTTTCGATTCGCCTAGGACACCTACGTTCACATCAAGACTTTGCAATGATTCGCCAGCTCAAACGATAGTCTACTCGAAATGTGGTCGCATTAGGCGTTGAACCCACGAATGGCGTCGGATCGTTCCCGCCATGTCGTCAAGCTTTCACAAGAGACATGTAAATCGCTGCAACGACCTTCTGGGGGTCTGCTGCGCGAGCGCAACAATCGAACCGCCGCGTACGCGAATTTGCGCAACCATTCCTTTCGCCCACAAGGAAGCAAATTGAAAGTAACGATATTCGGAACCGGATATGTTGGTCTTGTGCAGGCCGCAGTTCTGGCTGAAACCGGCTACGATGTTGTTTGTGTAGACGTTGACCAGAGCAAGATCGAAGCCTTGCAGCAAGGCGAAATCACACTGTTCGAGCCAGGTCTGGAAAAGCTCGTTCGTGAAAACAGCGAAGCTGGAAATCTTCGTTTCACAACCAGCCCGGAGATGGGCGTGCGCGGCCGCGACGTTCAGTTCATTGCCGTCGGAACGCCATCCGGCGAGGACGGCTCGGCTGACCTGCGCCACGTCCTTGCGGTAGCCGATACCATCGCTGCGCACATGGATGATCGCAAGCTCATCGTGGTCAAATCGACGGTGCCCGTCGGTACCGGCGACAAGGTTCGCGACCAGATCGCAAGGGGGCTTAAGGAGAGGGGACGCGAGGACATTATCTTTGATGTCGTTTCCAATCCGGAGTTTCTGAAGGAAGGGTCGGCGGTCGATGACTGCATGCGGCCTGACCGGATCATCATCGGGGTTTCGAGCGCAGAGGCTGAGCAGTCGCTGAGAGAGCTCTACGCGCCGTTCAATCGCAACCGCGAAAAGATCATCGTGATGGACGTCCGCAGCGCCGAGCTCACCAAATATGCGGCCAACTGCATGCTCGCCACGCGCATCAGTTTCATGAACGAAATCGCAAGCCTGGCGGAAATGCTGGGCGCGGACATAGAGCGCGTTCGCCACGGCATCGGCTCCGATCCGCGCATCGGCTACCAATTCATCTACCCCGGCTTGGGCTACGGCGGTTCCTGCTTTCCGAAAGATGTCCGCGCCCTGATCCAGACCTCGGAGGAAATCCGCTTCGGAGCGTCCGTACTTAAGGCAGTCGAGGAACGCAACAACCGGCAGAAGCTGGTGCTGGTCGACAAGATCACGCGGCACTTCGGCGGCGATGTTTCCGGCCGCACGTTTGCGCTGTGGGGACTGGCATTCAAGCCGAACACCGATGACATGCGCGAAGCGCCTGCAAGGGCCACGATGGAGGCGCTGTGGCAAGCCGGCGCCAGTGTTCAGGCCCACGACCCCAAGGCCATGAACGAGTGCCGACGCCTGTATGGCCACCGCAACGATCTCGTTTTGTGCGAGACCAAGGAAATGGCCCTGCAAGGTGCTGACGCCCTGATCGTAGCGACCGAATGGAAGAGTTTCCGCGTTCCCGATTTCGGCATGATGAAGTCGGCAATGAAACAAGCGGTCATCTTCGACGGACGCAACGTCTACGATCCGGCCATCGCGACTCGGCACGGCTTCGAGCTTTACAGCGTTGGGCGTAGCGCCCACAGGCCCCAGCTTGGGTAGCTAGCCTCTCCCTGCAATCGACGCCGCCATATGGTTTGAGGTGTCTCAGTCGCCTCTCAAGTTTTTTTGCCCGAATTGCCGTATATGTAGAAAAATCATTTCAACCTGACGGTGGAATGAGCGGGACCGACGTTGGCTGTTGGATGGGACGCGGATAGAAGACAGCCGCAGACAACCCCAAGGATGCTACGACTGCCGATCGGGCCTTATGCCGGCGAACAAGGGCGTACATCCGGGAAAGGAACGAACGCAGCCATGAACCTCGCGCTTACCCACCTGCAACGGCTGGAAGCAGAGGCTATCCATGTTTTCCGTGAGGTTGCCGCAAACTTTTCCAAACCGGTGATGCTCTATTCGGTGGGCAAGGATTCCTCGGTCCTGATGCATTTGGCCCTCAAGGCGTTCTACCCGGCCAAGCCTCCGTTTCCCTTCCTTCACGTCGATACGACCTGGAAGTTCCGCGAAATGATCTCTTTTCGCGATACCATGGCCAAGGAACTCGGTTTCGATCTGATCGTGCACATCAACGAGGAAGGGGTGCGCGACGGCATCAACCCGTTCGATCACGGCTCCAACACGCACACCCACATCATGAAAACGGTGGGGCTCAGGCAAGCGCTCGACAAGTACGGCTTCGACGCGGCCTTCGGTGGTGCTCGCCGTGACGAGGAAAAGTCGCGCGCCAAGGAGCGCATCTTTTCGTTCCGCAACGCCCAGCATGCCTGGGACCCGAAGAACCAGCGGCCTGAGATGTGGAACATCTACAACACCCGCATTTCCGCCGGCGAATCGATCCGTGTCTTCCCGCTGTCGAACTGGACCGAGCTCGATATCTGGCAGTACATACTTCAGGAAGGCATCCCCATCGTGCCGCTTTATTTCGCCAAGAAGCGGCCGGTGGTCGAGCGCGACGGCATGCTGATCCTCAAGGACGACGGCCGCATGAAGCTGCGTCCCGATGAGCGCATCGAGGATAAGATGGTGCGGTTCCGCACGCTGGGCTGCTACCCGCTGACCGGTGCGATCGAATCCGACGCCGACACGCTGGAAGCGATTGTCGGTGAAATGCTGACAGCTCGCACCTCGGAACGGCAGGGACGCCTTATCGACCGCGACGAATCCGGGTCGATGGAAAAGAAGAAGCGCGAGGGATATTTCTAAGCCATGCGCCATGTCTCCGCCGACAATCTGACAGCGTCCGACGATATTCGCGGCTACCTGGCATCGCAGGAGAAGAAGTCGCTGTTGCGCTTCCTGAGCTGCGGCTCGGTTGACGACGGCAAGTCGACGCTGATCGGTCGCCTGCTTTCCGATACCAGGCAAATCTTCGAGGATCAGCTTGCAGCGCTTGAACGCGATTCGCGCAAACACGGCACCACCGGCGACGACGTTGACTTCGCGCTTCTGGTCGATGGGCTCGAGGCCGAACGCGAACAGGGCATCACCATCGACGTTGCCTATCGCTTCTTTGCCACGCCGAAGCGCAAGTTCATCGTTGCCGACACGCCCGGCCACGAGCAGTACACGCGCAACATGGCAACAGGCGCCTCGACCGCCGATCTCGCCATTGTGCTTGTCGATGCGCGCCAGGGCATTCTGCGCCAGACCCGACGCCATTCGGTCATCGCCTCGCTGCTCGGCATCAGGCACATCGTGCTGGCCGTCAACAAGATCGACCTCGTCGATTTCGACAAATCCGTTTTCGAGCAGATCGTCGCTGATTACGCGCAGTTCTCGCAAGCGCTTGGCTTCCGCTCCGTCGCGGCCATTCCGATGTCCGCCCGCTATGGCGACAATGTCAGCAAGCGCTCGGAAAACATGGCTTGGTACGATGGGCCAACGCTGATCGAACATCTCGAAACCGTCGTGGTCGACGATGTGGCAAACGAACTGCCGTTCCGCTTTCCGGTGCAGTATGTGAACCGGCCCAATCTCGATTTTCGTGGTTTTGCCGGAACGATTGCGTCGGGGTCGGTTGCCAAGGGTGACGAGGTTGTCGTCGCCAAGTCGGGCACCTCGGTCAACGTCAAGCGCATCGTGGCGCATGGCGGCGATCTGGAGCGCGCGGTTGCCGGGCAAGCGGTGACGCTGGTCCTCGATGAAGAGGTTGAAGTCTCGCGCGGCAATCTGCTGGTTGCGCCATCAGCGCGCCCGCAAGTGGCGGATCAGTTTGCCGCCAACATCGTCTGGTTCGATGAGCAGGCCTTGTTGCCGGGGCGTTCCTACATTTTGCGCACCGAGACCGATCAGGCGAGCGCTACCGTTACCGATCTCAAATATCGGCTCAATATCAACGATTTCGCGCAAGAGGCGGCGAAGTCGCTTGGCCTCAATGAGGTCGGCGTCGTCAACATTTCGACCCGCTCGCCGATTGCCTTCGATCCGTTCGCCGAGAACCGTTCGACTGGCGCTTTCATCCTGATCGACCGCATCACCAACGCGACGGTCGGTGCCGGCATGATCCAGCATTCGCTGCGCCGCGCCGACAACATCCATTGGCAGTCGCTTGATGTCGACAAGCGCGCCCGCGCGGCGTTGAAGGGCCAGCGCCCCGCCGTGTTCTGGTTTACCGGCCTCTCCGGTTCGGGCAAGTCGACGATTGCCAATCTGCTCGACAAGAAGTTCCACGCCACCGGCCGCCATACCTATATCCTTGACGGCGACAATGTCCGACATGGCTTGAACCGCGACCTCGGCTTTACCGATGCCGACCGCGTCGAAAACATCCGTCGCGTGGCGGAAGTCGCCAAGCTGATGGCCGATGCGGGCCTGATCGTCATCGTCTCGTTCATTTCTCCGTTCAAGGCCGAGCGGCGTCTGGCACGGGAACTGATGTCCGGCGAATTCGTCGAGGTGTTCGTGGACACGCCGTTCGAGGAATGCGCCAAGCGTGATCCGAAAGGTCTGTACGCGCGGGCGCTGAAAGGTGAGATCAAGAACTTCACTGGTGTGGACTCGCCTTACGAATCGCCCGAGAACCCGGAGATACACCTGAAAACCCTTGGACGGACGCCCGAGGAAATGGTGGAGATGGTGGAACGGTGGCTTATTGAGCGCGACATTGCCCAGGACCAGTACGACAGCGGTGCCGGAATCTGACGACAGAGCCATCCTCGCAATCTTCGAGCAACTGGCCCTCGAGGCAGGTCGCGAAGTCATGCGCGTCTACCATGCGGGCTGCGACGTCGACAGCAAGGCCGACAGCACGCCGGTAACCGAAGCCGACCGCGCCGCCGAAAAAATCATTCTGGCCGGACTGCGGACTGCCTTTCCCGATATTCCCTGCGTGGCCGAGGAAGAGGCCGCTGCAGGCATCTTGCCCGATCGTCTGGGGCAAGCATTTTTCCTCGTCGATCCGCTTGATGGAACCAAGGAATTCGTCAAGCGCCGCACGGATTTTACCGTCAATATCGCACTGATCCGCAATCGTGTGCCGGAAATCGGCGTCGTGTTCGCGCCTTGCACGGGCCGGTTCTTTTGCGGAAGGCCGAACCATGCCGAGGCGCTTTGGGTCAGCGAGGATTTCGTTGTCGTCGCCCGCCAGCCAATTTTTGCGCGGGAGCCCACCCTCCCTTTGGCTGTAGTCGCCAGCCGCTCGCACAACACGCCTGAAACCGAAGCCTATATCCGCAGCCTCGGCGCAGCCGAGATCGTGTCCGTCGGCTCGTCTCTGAAATTCTGCCTCGTTGCCGCCGCCGAGGCCGACGTCTATCCGCGCTTCGGACGCACCATGGAGTGGGACACTGCCGCCGGCGATGCTGTGTTGCGTGCGGCAGGCGGCATGACGCGCAAGCTCGATGGCTCGCCATTGACCTATGGCAAGCGCAATCAGGACCACGACGAGGATTTTGCCAATCCCTATTTCATCGCCAGCGGAGCCCCGAAGGGTTCGTAGAGGGCAGGGCGTCGCCTTTGGAGACACTACCGTCGAACTGGCGCTCCTTTTTCCTTTCGTCATCCTCGGGCAAGCCTGAAGCATAGCGAAAGGCGCGACCCGGGGATCCATGCCGTGAGGATCAATCTGTATGGAGCGGGTCAGAATGAGGAGCGTTCTTTTGCACTCTCTACGCGCTGCCGTTTGGTAGCGGCATGGATCCTAGGGTCTCCGCAACGGCCTTCGGCCTGCTCCGCCCTAGGATGACGAAGGATGGGTATGGTTATTCATCGCCACGCCCGCTTTCGCGTCTGGGATTCCTCGCCCCGC
>MKRZ01000062.1:0-254 GCA_001897075.1 Mesorhizobium sp. 61-13
ATTTATTCTTCGCCCTTCGCCGCTTTCAGAAAACAGATTGCATTCATTCAAGCGGCGCGCGAGTGCGTTTCTTCTGATCTTTCCTGCACACGGCTAAAAATGCCAGCCTGTTCAGGACTTTACCGCAATGCCGCATGACACACCCAAGCTGAATGCTTTCCCCGTGTTCCTGCGGGTCGAAGGGAAAACCGTGGCCATCGTCGGCGACGGCGAGGAAGCGCTTGCCAAGGCAAGGCTGCTTGGCCAGTCGTCGG
>MKRZ01000062.1:359-11765 GCA_001897075.1 Mesorhizobium sp. 61-13
CTCGACCGCCGGGTCGTGGAAGACGCGCGCCGCCTCGGCATTGCAGTCAACGCCGTAGACCGTCCTGAACTGTGCGATTTCTTCACGCCCGCGCTGGTCAATCGCGCGCCCGTCGCCATCGCCATCGGCACCGAAGGGGCAGGGCCTGTGCTTGCCCAAATGATCCGCGCCCGCATCGACCAGATGCTGTCGCCTTCGCTCGGCGCGGTTGCCTCGCTTGCTGTTTCCTTCCGTCACGCCGCCGAAAAGCTGTTGCCGAAAGGCGCTCCCCGCCGCCGCTTCTGGAGCGAGTTCTTCACCGGCGCGCCGGCGCAGGCCCTTGCCGCCGGCCGTCTTGCCGAGGCGCATGACGCCGCCTCGCACTTGCTTGTCACCTCCGGCCGTTCATCGGGCCATATCGCGCTGGTCGGCGCAGGCCCCGGCGCGGAAGACCTTCTGACGCTTCGCGCGCAGCGCCTTTTGATGGAAGCCGACGTCATCCTCTATGACGCGCTGGTGCCGGAAGCCGTCGTCGCCATGGGCCGCCGCGATGCCGAGCGCGTGTCGGTCGGCAAGCGCAAGGGCTGCCACTCCAAGACACAGGCCGAAATCAATTCCCTGCTGGTCGATCTCGGCCGCGAGGGCAAGCGCGTCGTTCGCCTCAAGAGCGGCGATCCGCTGGTGTTTGGCCGCGCGGGCGAGGAAATGGCCGCACTGCGCGATGCCGGCATCTCCTACGAGGTCGTGCCGGGCGTCACCGCCGCCTTTGCCGCTGCGGCCGATTTCGAACTGCCGCTGACGCTTCGCGGCGTCACCTCCTCGATGGTGTTCACCACCGGCCACGACCTCAAGGGCAATTCGCTGCCCGACTGGGCAAAGCTTGCCATCTCGGGTGCCACCGTCGCCGTCTATATGGGCCGCTCCGTTGCTGCCGAAGTCGCGGGCCGCCTGATTGACGCCGGCCTCGCATCCGACACCGCCGTTGCCGTGGTCGAGAACGCCAGCCTGGGCATTCGCCGCAAGTTCCACGGCACGTTGGCCGACCTGCCGTCGCTGCAGGTGCGCGACGATCTCGACGGTCCTGTCATGACCATCATCGGCGACGCCGTTGCCGGCGCCAATTTTGCCAACTCCGAAGCGCTTGCCGTCGGCAAGGCTCTCCACGCTCGCCCCGCCATCGAAGGAGTGAACGCATGAAGCTTCTGACCGCGAACCGGCTGAGCGACGGCGAGGCCGTCTGGTACGCCGACGGCCTCTGGGTCGACACCATCGCCGAGGCGCTGATTGCCCATGACAAGGAAAGTGCCGAAGCGCTCGAAGCCATCGGCAACAAGGCGCTCGCCGACAATCTCGTCGTCGACGTCAACCTCATCGACATCGAGATCATCGACGGCACGATCCATCCAACCCGGCTGCGCGAGCGTATCCGCGCCGCCGGCCCGACCATTCGCAACGACCTCGGCAAGCAGGCCCGCATCCCACAAGCCGCCTAGAGCATGACCCCGAAAAGTGGCCCCGGTTTTCGGACAAGGTCATGCTCGGGAAACGCAGCAAACAAACGGCCAACGGAACCACGACCATGTATCGCTATGATGAGTTCGACCACGATTTTGTTAAGGCCCGCGTCGCGCAGTTCGGCGACCAGGTCGAGCGCCGTATGGCCGGCGAAATCACCGAGGACGAGTTCCGTCCGCTGCGGCTGATGAACGGCGTCTACCTGCAACTGCACGCCTACATGCTGCGCATCGCCATTCCCTACGGCACGCTGCATCCGCGCCAGTTGCGCATGCTGGCCCACATCGCCCGCAAATACGACAAGGGCTATGGCCACTTCACCACGCGCCAGAACATCCAGTTCCATTGGCCGGCGCTGTCGGATGTGCCGGCTATCCTTGCCGATCTCGCCACAGTCGAGATGCACGCCATCCAGACCAGCGGAAACTGCATCCGCAATGTCACCGCCGATCATTTCGCCGGCGCCGCAGCCGATGAGGTCGCCGATCCGCGTCCCTACGCCGAGATACTGCGCCAATGGTCGTCGGTGCATCCGGAGTTTTCCTACCTGCCGCGCAAGTTCAAGATCGCGGTGACGGGTGCCGAGCGCGACCGTGCGGCTATCAAGACGCACGACATCGGCCTGCACCTGAAGAAGAACGAACAGGGTGAACTTGGCTTTGCCGTCTATGTCGGCGGCGGGCTTGGCCGCACGCCCATCGTTGCCAAGAAGCTTCGCGATTTCCTGCCGCAGGAACACCTGTTGTCCTACGTCACGGCCATCCTGCGCGTTTACAACCTTCATGGCCGCCGCGACAACAAGTACAAGGCGCGCATCAAGATCCTCGTCCACGAAACCGGCACGGAAGAGCTGGCAAGCTGGGTCGAGGCCGAATGGCAGGCGCTGAAGGATGGCGAGCTGAAGCTGCCCGAACAGGATGTCGCCGCCATCCAGTCCTATTTCGCGCCGCCGCAACTTTCACCGCGTCCCGAGGGCGACGAAATTGTGCGTGTGGCTAAGCTCGATTCCCGGGCCTTTGGCGAATGGCTCGGCCAGAACGTCACCACGCACCGCAATCCCGACTATGCGGCGGTTACGGTTTCGTTGAAGAGCATCGGCGAGACCCCCGGCGACATCAGCGACAGCCAGATGGAAGCGGTTGCCGATCTTGCCGAGCGCTACGCTAATGACGAGGTGCGCGTCACCCATGAGCAGAACCTCGTCCTGCCGCATGTCGCGCGCGCCGACCTCAAGGCGGTCTATGACGGGCTGGTGGAAATCGGCCTCGCCACCGCCAATGCCGGCCTCATCAGCGACATCATCGCTTGCCCCGGCCTCGACTATTGCGCGCTTGCCAATGCCCGCTCCATTCCGGTGGCGCAGCAGATCGCAAGGCGGTTTTCCTCGCTCGAAAGGCAGCGTGAAATCGGTGAGCTGAAGCTCAAGATTTCCGGCTGCATCAATGCCTGCGGCCATCACCATGTCGGCCATATCGGCATTCTCGGCGTCGAGAAAAAGGGTGCCGAGCTTTACCAGATCACGCTCGGCGGCTCCGCCGACGAGAACACCACGGTCGGCGAGATCATCGGGCGCGGCTTCGGCCCGGACGAGATCGTCGATGCGGTCGAGACTCTGGTCGAAACCTATCTGTCCATTCGCAACGATCAATCGGAACGCTTCCTCGACGTCTACCGCCGGGTTGGTCCGGCGCCGTTCAAGGAGGTCCTCTATGGAGCAGAAGCCAGGGCCGCTTGATGGCGTTGCCCAAGCAGAAAGTGGCATCGCTGCCGAGGCAGCGGGTCTAGACGCGCTCTATGGCCATCTCTCGGCGACCGAGATCATCGAACGGTCGGTTTCGGAGCTGTTTAGCGGAAAGATAGCCGCGGTCTCCTCGTTCGGCGCGGATTCGGCGGTCCTGCTGCACCTGATTGCGCAGGTGGACCGCAACCTGCCGATCGTCTTTCTCGATACCGGCAAGCATTTCGAGGAAACGCTTTCGTATCGCGACGCGCTCGCCGCCGATTTCGGGCTGACCGACATTCGCGTCGTCACCCCGGACGAGGCCGCGCTGGCGCGCATCGATCCGAGCGGGCGCCTGCACGAAACCAACGTCGATGCCTGCTGCGATGTGCGCAAGGTGGAGCCGATGGCGCGCGGCGTCGAGCCGTTCCAGGCATGGTTCACGGGCCGCAAGCGCCATCAGGCCTCGACGCGCGCCGCGCTGCCGGTGTTCGAGTCCGTCGGGCCGCGCATCCGCATCAATCCGCTGGCGCATTGGACAACGTCGGATCAGGCGGACTATATGCGCGCGCATGCCTTGCGGTCGAACCCGCTGGTCGCCTATGGCTATCTTTCGATTGGCTGCTTCCCATGCACGAAGCCGGTCGAAGAGGGGCAGGATGCGCGCAGCGGCCGCTGGGCTGGTCATGCCAAGACCGAATGCGGTATTCATCTCTCCGGATTGGAAAAATCGCTGACCGACGCTTCTCTCTAGAGCATGATCCCGAAAAGTGGGCACCGGTTTTCGGACAAGACCATGCTCAAACAAATACGCAGCATGATCCCGAAAAGTGGGTACCGGTTTTCGGACAAGATCATGCTCAAGTAACTCTTAGGACCCGCCCGCATGACTGATCAGATGCCGGAGACAGAAGTCCGCCTCTGGACCCCGCAGGGTTTTCGCGAGGACGAGTGGACCCATGCCGAAAGTGCCGAAGCACTTGCAGGCAATGGCCGCTTCATCCTGCCCTTGCAGGCGTTCCTCGACCTCGATCCGAAGGAGCGGGAACTGGCCAAGGAGCGGCTCGGCGTCGTCTTGCAGCCGGGCGACCAGTTGGAAGCCATTGCCGGCCTGCTCGATACGCTTTCGCTGGTGGCGCTGGCGTTCCCGGCCTTCACCGATGGACGCAGCTTTTCAAAGGCCGAACTGTTGCGCAGCCGCCATGGCTTTGCGGGTGCGGTACGTGCCATCGGTAAGGTTCTGGTCGACCAGTTGCCGCATATGCTGCGCGTCGGCTTTACCGAGTTCGAGATTTCCAACCCGGTTCTTTTGAAGCGGCTTGAAAGCGGCGATGTCGGCGGCCTGCCGCTCTACTACCAGCCGGCCGCCAAGCCGGCCTCTCCCGGCAGCACATATTCGTGGCGGCGCACGCCCGGCACGTGACTTTGCCGTAAGCCTCTATCGAACAGGCTCAGCCTGCCGCGTGCGCTTCGCGGAAGGTCACCAGTTTGCCGCGCGTTTCGTCCCACAGCGCCAGTTTCACGAAACGAAAGCTGTCGATCAGCGTGATGCGGCCGATGGTTTTCAGTTCCGGGTGATCGCGCAACACCTCGGGCAGCCGGTAGTGAGGCACCTTGGCGGACAGATGGTGCACATGGTGGATGCCGATATTGCCGGTAAACCAGCTCAGCAGGGCCGGCAGGTCGTAGTAGGACGATCCGTACAAGGCTGCGTGCTGGAACTCCCAGTCCGGCTCCCTCGCCCACTCCGTTTCCTCGAACTGGTGCTGCACGTAGAACAGCCATATGCCGATTGACCCGGCGAGAATGACGATCGGCAGATGGACGACGAGAAATGCGCCGAGCCCGACGAACCAGGTGGTGAAGGCAACGGCAAACGCGATGGCGACGTTGGTGGCCATGGTGGAGAGCCAGGGCGTCACGCCATCCTTCATCATCCCCACCGGCAATCTCTGCTCGAACACGAACAGCCATGTCGGGCCGATGCCGAACATGACGAGCGGGTGCCGGTAGAGCCGGTAGGTAATCCGGCGGCGCAGTGGCAATGCGCGATATTCACCGACCGTCAGCGTCTTGATGTCGCCCATGCCACGCTGGTCGAGATTGCCGGCACTGGCGTGGTGAACCGCATGCGCTCGCCGCCAGTAGTCATAGGGAGTGAGTGTCAGGACGCCGAGCACCCGGCCGGTCCAGTCGTCCGCATGGCGGTTGGCGAAGAAGGAACCGTGGCCGCAGTCGTGCTGGATCATGAACAGGCGCACGAGAAAGCCGGCAGCCGGAATGATCAGCACAAGGCCCCACCAGTAGCCATAGGCGTAGGCCGCCCACGTCAAGGCCCAGATGGCTGCAAACGGGAAGAACGTGATGGCGAGTTCAAGGGCGCTGCGACGCCGGTCCGGCTTCTTGTAGCGCGCCAAAATCTTGATCCAGGCGCGCTTGCTGCTCGCAACCGCCTCAGGCGAAATCATGTTCATCAGAAAGCTTAGACAGCCAGCCTTTGTCCCACAAGGTGAAACATGGTCGGCAAATGGTCTTATTGTCACGCGCCTGAAATGAGCGCCTCTGTGTACGAAGACCGGACCGGACGAGAAGCGCTAGATGTCGGCTTTTCTCTCCGCGTCCTTCAGTTCGTCGAGCAGGGCCTGCAGGTGTTCGGGAACATCCTTGACCACCTTGAACGTGGGCAGGCCGCGCAAATGCCGCCGTGTGGCCGGTGCTGCGGCTTGCTTCCTGATCGTGCTGGCCAGTTCGCCTAGCCTGTCGCTGGCAGTGTTCTCGCTGGCTGTGCGGGTCATCGTTTCAAATCCTTTATTGGCTTCGAAACTCCCTGTTGTCGCAGATGGTTCCCGCATTGCAGCGTGAATGCAAACGCAAGCCGCGAACACGGTAAAATTTGATTTAATTCGGAACATTGTCCCAGCAGGTCGAGTTCAATTCCCGATAGGGCTGGCCAGGACACCGTACCCCTTGATTTTTGGCTGCCGAACCTCGATATCGGGCGCAACTTCCAAACCGTTGAGATGATGGAAAACGCGATGAGCGACCAGGCAAAAGACGAACGCGCGCCCGACGAGATCGAGGCCACGCAAGACGCTGCCGAACGCACCGAAGGTGGTGTCGAAGGCGACTACGAAGCCTTGATGCGGCTTTTGAAGGAAAACGAGGAACTTAAGGACCGGGCGCTGCGCGCCGCTGCCGAAATGGAGAACCTGCGCCGCCGCACCGCGCGCGACGTTCAGGATGCGCGCGCCTATGCGATCGCCAATTTCGCGCGCGATATGCTTCAGGTGGCAGACAACCTCCAGCGCGCGCTGGATGCCATTCCAGCCGAAGCCAAGGCGTCTGGCGATGCCGGGTTCAAGGCGTTGATCGAAGGCGTCGATATCACCGCGCGCGGTATGCTCGGCACGCTCGAGCGCCATGGCGTCAAAAAGCTCGAACCGAAAGGCGAGAGGTTCGATCCGAATTTCCACCAGGCCATGTTCGAGGTGCCCAATCCCGAGGTCGCTTCCGGCACAGTGGTCGAAGTCGTCCAGCCCGGCTACTCGATCGGCGAACGGGTGTTGCGCCCGGCCATGGTCGGCATCGCCAAGGGCGGCCCGAAGCCGGCCGCCGGTGCTGCCGAGCCCGGACCTGTGAACGAACAGGCCGAGAAGGACGCGTAAGGGCAGGGCGGCAGGGCCTTGCGCCTTGGCGCGATCCGGTAAATCTTTCTGCCCTACTGCCCTACTGCCCTACTGCCCTACTGAATCGCGTCCCATGAACGCCATCACGCTCTTCGACTATTCAGGCGTTGCCGTGTTCGCGGCGACAGGGGCGCTTGCTGCTTCGCGCAAGCAGCTCGACATCATCGGCTTCCTCTTTCTCGCCAGTGTCACCGGCATTGGCGGCGGCACCTTCCGCGACCTCATCCTCAACGTGCCGGTGTTCTGGGTCAGCAATCGCGACTACGTGCTGATCTGCGCGGCAGTCGCGGTGCTGGTCTTCTTCACCGCGCACCGGGTCGAATCCCGCTACAAGCTCTTGCTGTGGCTCGACGCCATCGGCCTGGCCGCCTTCGCCGTCATGGGTGCGGCCAAGGGGCTGGCCATCACCGGCTCGCCACTGGTCGCAATCATCACCGGCATGCTGACCGCAACCTTCGGCGGCATATTGCGCGATCTTCTGGCCGGCGAACCGTCGGTTCTGCTGAAGCCGGAGGTCTATGTCACGGCGGCGCTGGTCGGGGCAGCTGCCTACACACTCGGCGACCTTGCCGGCCTGCCGCCGTTGATGTCCGAACTCGGAGGCTTCCTCGCGGCCTTCATCGTGCGCGGCGGGGCGCTGAAGTTCGGCTGGTCGTTCCCGGCCTACAAAAGCCGGCCCGGACGCAACCCCGAAGACATTCCGTAGCGTCGAAAAACTCAGGCCGCGAAGCGCTGGCCTTCGCTGCCATAGTAATTCACGTAGCGCGCGCCGATTTCCTTGACAGGCATCACCACCAGCACATCGACCGTCGAGAAATCATGGTCGATGACACAGCCGTCGCCAATGCGCGCGCCAACGCGCAGGTAGCCCTTCACCAGCGGCGGCATCGCGGCAATCGCCGCCTTGGCGTTCACCGCCTCGATCGGCATCAGGTCCATCGAACAGTAGCGATGCGGCAAGGCGCGCACGTCCCAGGCCGCGTCGGTGCGGCAGTGGTGCGCAAGATAGGTCAGCGCCTCGGCATGCGCAGCCGGCACTATGCCGTGGAAGGAGGCGCAGCCGGTCATCACGCCGATCTCGTAATGATTGATGTAGGCCCAGATGCCCTGCCACAGCGCCTCGATGGTGCGCTTGGAACGGTATTCAGGCAGGACGCAAGAGCGCCCAAGCTCGAGGAAGCGCTGGCCCGGATGGCGCGCCACCAGTCTTCTCAGCTCGAACTCGCCTTCAGAGTAGAAGCCGCCGGCCGCCACCGCCGCCTCTTGCCGCAACAGGCGGTAGGTGCCGACGATGCGGCGATGTTCAGGGCCGGGAAGGCTGGAATCGAACACCAGCAGATGGTCGCACAGCGGATCGAAATGATCGATGTCGCGTTGGTCGAGCAGATGGAGCCGGCCCTTACCGGCGCCCAATTCGTCGTAGAACACGCGGTAGCGGATTTCCTGTGCGGCTGCGATCTCCGCGTCGTTGCGGGCGAGGCGCACTTCCAGGTTGCCGATACGCCCCAGCGGCGCGCCCGGCACGATGGGCGTGGACTTCTGCGCCGATACCAAGGCCGGACCGGCTTCGAGCTTGGCATCACCTTGTCGAATCGCTGACTGCACGAGTGATTCTCCTTCGAGCCATCCCTCTTGGCGCGGGGATACGATGGTGGTGCAACAGGATTGTGACAGTACAGTGATACTGCGTGACGGGCAATGTTTGGCCGGTACATGAACTGGCCTAGCCGGCTACATTTTTGAGGCGCACCGAACCCGAAGCTGTTCAGGCCGTGATCTGTTCCTGGATCGCGTCGACCAGCGCCTGCGGGTCGAGCGGCTTGGTTACAAAACCCGAAGCGCCGTGGGCAAGCACCGCATGGCGGGTCTTTTCCTGGCTGTCGGCAGACAGGACCATGATCGGGATCGGCGGCAGGCCCTGTTCTTCCTCGTGCCTGCGGATGATGGCGATGGCATCCATGCCGTCCATCACCGGCATGTGCAGGTCCATCAGAACGACGTCATAGCGGTTGCGGCGGCCAATGCTGACCAGCGCTTCGACCGCTTCCTTGCCGTTGCCCACCACGTCCACGCGGTGGCCAGCCTTCAGCAAGGTGGCGCGGGCCAGCATGGCGTTGATTTCGTTGTCCTCTGCAATCAGAACCGAAAGGCCGGGGCCGCGCTTGGCCGGAGCCTTGCCGCGCGCAATGCCTCGTTTTTGCGGATTGGCCGCCGCCACCACCGCCGTCTGGCCGGCAACCAGCACGCGCAAAAGGGTTTCGCCGCGCACCGGCCGCGCCAGGAAACTGGCGTAGCCGTTGGCGCGATATTCGCCGAGCCGCCCGCGATCCGTCGGCGCAATCAGCGTCACCGCCTCGCTCTTTGCGAAACCGGCCTGCCGCAACTGCTTCAAAACGCGCCCGTCGCTTTCCTCGATTGCCGCATCCACCATCAGCACGTTGGAGCCGTTGGCTAGCGCGCTTGCCCTTGCCGGCGTCTCGGCAAGGATCACCGTGCCGCCATAGGCGCGGATCGTGCTGGCAATCGCTTCGGCCTCAATTGTATTCTTGGACAGGATCACCACGCTGCGCCCGGCCAGCATGTTTTCGCGATTGTGCGGCGGTTCCGTCGCCTCCGTGGCGGGGATTTCAAAGACGAACTCCGCGCCCTTGCCGATGGTACTCGACACCGAAATCGTGCCGTCCATCGCCGTTACCAGCCGTTTGGAAATGGCGAGCCCCAGCCCTGCGCCGCCATGCCTGCGCGTCGACGTGCCGTCGACCTGCTCGAATTCCTCGAAGATGCGCTCCAGATCCACCTGCCGCATGCCGGGTCCGGTATCGGTTACCGTGAAGCGGATGCGGTCGGCGCCATCGGTCAACTGGCGCGTGATGCTCAGGAACACGCCGCCGCTGTCGGTAAACTTGATGGCGTTGCCGATCAGGTTCAGCATCACCTGGCGCACGCGGCCGGGATCGGCGCTGATCGTTTGCGGTACGTTCGGCGCGACGTGGCAGCCAAGGCCGATGCCCTTGGAATAAGCGCGCGAGGCCAGCAGCTCGACGATATTGTCGGCCAGTTCGCGCACCGACATCGTCTGCGGCTCGGGGTCGAAGCGGCCCGCCTCGATCTTGGAATAGTCGAGCAGGTCCTCGATCAGCGCCAGAAGCGCACTGGCGGAAGTGGAAACCGCGCCGACATAGGTGCGCTGTTCCGGCGAAAGGTCGGTATCGGCCAACAGTTTCGCCATGCCCATGATGCCGTTCATCGGCGTGCGGATTTCATGGCTCACCGTGGCAAGGAAGCGGGACTTGGCCTGGCTGGCGAATTCGGCCCGCTCGCGCGCCGTGATGAGGGAGGATTCGGCGCGCTTCCTGTCGGTAATGTCGCGGGCGATAGCCCGGTGCGATACCGAGCCGCTTTCCTTGTCGCGCACGGAAAGCTCGATCCACGAGAACCAGCGCTGGCCATTCGGCGTGCGGATGCCGACATCGGTGGAGCTCAGGCAGTCATGATCGGAAAAGGCGGCATCGGGAACGATGCCGATATCGATGCCGAGTTCGGCCAGCGTCATGCCGGGCAGGTCGTGCGGTTCAACGCCGACCAGATTGGCAAAGACCTTGTTGGTGTAGACGATATTGCCTTGCCGGTCGCGATGGACCACGAGATCGCCAAGAGCGTCGATCAGGCCGCGGAAGCGTTCCTCGCTTTCCTGCATCTCCCACATGCGGTCGGCCAGCGTCTCGACCTCGGCGCGGCTGCGGGCAACGTTGGTGTCGCGTATCAGATCGGCCTTGCTCTCGGTATGTCGGATGCGCCAATGCATGGCGAGGCCGCAGGCCACGGTCACCAGAAGGCTCAGTGTTACGTAGTGCGGCGCTCCGCTAAGATGCCCGACGCCCGTCAGGATCAGGATGACGCTGTAGGTCAAAAGCGGCAGTGCGTCGGGGATGAAGCGTGGCAGTTTCGGTGCCAGCGGCGGCGGCTCGGCCTGCAGGCGACGCAGTTGCGGCGGCGGGATTTCACCGCTGCTTTCGATCTGCTTCACCAGTTCAAGAGTGGGCCGTGCGTTCATGCCTCAATGCATGGCACAGAGACATTAGGGAAGATTTCGGGGGATCGGTCGAATTTTATCGATCCTGCGGAAGTTTGCTTTGAAGGGGTGTCTGAGCGCAAATATCTCCGTCTCCCTCTCTCCGTATCTTCACGGGGAGAGGGTAAGGGTGAGGGGCAGCGCTGAGCTGGCCGGCATGGATCAAATGCCAGCCAATCACCGCCCAACCCCTTGTTCCCACTCGTTTCCGCAAAAATCTTCCACCCACTTATCCCCACCCTCTCCGCTTACCCCATAATCCCCCCATCGCCCTTGCGGGAGACCTGGTGCGCACCGGGTATCAGGAGAGGGCGACGGTGCCGGGCTGGTCGTCTGCGGTAGGCGGCTGGGTGATGAACCCCTAAGTTCGGCCCTCGAACCGGGCATCGTGTTGCCGGCGGTTACTCGTCGCATGGCCGTTGCACTGGTTGAGG
>MKRZ01000062.1:11911-30842 GCA_001897075.1 Mesorhizobium sp. 61-13
CGTTGCGGAGACCCTAGGATCCATGCCGTGACCGGGCAGCAGTGCGCAAAGGGTACAGAAGAAGAAGGCCCTCATACTGAGCCGTTACGTATCTCAATCCTCACGGCATGGATCCTCGGGTCGCGCCTTTCGCTGCGCTCGGGCTTGCCCGAGGATGACGAGGAAAAACGAAGCGGGCGTGGCGATGAATAAGTGCGCTTTCCGCCTCACATATCGACGACGATGCGGCCCCTGATCTTGCCTTCGACGATGTCGCGTGCGGCATCCATGATGCCGTCGAAGCCGATGGTGGTCGAAAGTGCTGCAAGCTTGCCGATGTCGAGATCGGTGCCGATGCGCCGCCAGGCTTCCAGCCGAACTTCCTTCGGCGCCATGACAGAGTCGATGCCAAGCAGCGATACGCCGCGCAGGATGAAGGGCGCGACCGAGGACGGCAGGTCCATGCCGCCGGCAAGTCCGCAGGCGGCGACCGCGCCGCCGTAGCCGGTCATCGACAGAACATTGGCCAGCGTGTTGCTGCCAACCGCGTCGACGCCGCCGGCCCAGCGTTCCTTGGCAAGCGGCTTGGCCGGTCCCGACAGTTCCTCGCGGGCGATGATTTCGGCAGCGCCCAGATCGCGCAAATAGTCGGCTTCGCTGCTGCGCCCGGTCGAGGCGATGACGTGGTAGCCGAGCCCGGAAAGGACCGCGATGGCGACCGAGCCGACGCCGCCGGCAGCGCCCGTCACCACGACCGGCCCGCGTTTCGGCACGATGCCGTGGCGCTCCAGCGCCATCACCGACAGCATGGCCGTATAGCCGGCAGTGCCCACCGCCATGGCGTCATGGGCGCTGATGCCGTCGGGCAGCGGCACCAGCCAGTCGCCTTTGACGCGGGCGCGCCCGGCATAGGCTCCGTAATGGGTTTCGCCGACGCCCCAGCCGTTGAGAATGACCTTGTCGCCCCTGCGCCAGTCGGGATGATCCGACGACAGCACCGTGCCGGCAAAGTCGATGCCCGGAACCAGCGGCCAGCGCCGCACCACGGGCGCCTTGCCGGTGATGGCAAGGCCGTCCTTGTAGTTCACCGTCGTTGCCTCGACGGCAACGGTCACGTTGCCTTCCATCAGGTCGGCTTCGGTAAGCTCCGTGACCGCGACCGACTGGTTCTTGTCCGCATCGCGGGAAACGAGGATGGCTTTGAATGTGTCCGGCATGTTCTGTCCCTGCTTTTTGCGCGGGACAATGCGGCGTCAATCTGCGGAAATCAATCGTCCGAAGGTCGTGTCTGCCGCCGCCAGCCGACGAATTCGTCGAGGATGACCAGCACGGCGCCGACACTGATGAACGCATCGGCAAGGTTGAACACGGCAAACGACCAACTCGGCGTGTGAAACAGGATGTAGTCGATCACATGGCCGTAGACGCTGCGGTCGATCAGATTGCCGAGTGCGCCGCCGACGATCAGGGCAAAGCCGGTGCGGGCCAGCACCTGTCCGGGCTCCGTGCGAGTGGCGAGGAAAATCACGAAGGCCGAGACCAGAAGCGACACGATGATCAGCCCAGTATCGCCGAAGGACGACAGCATCGAAAAGGCGATGCCGGTGTTGTACGTGCGGAACAGCCCCAGGAACGGCAGCAGGTCGATCTTCTCCTGGAACGGCAGGCCGGTTTCGACCAGGTACTTTATCCACTGGTCTACAATCATCGATACAATGACGAGCAGGGCATAGGGCGTCAGCGATCTCAAAATACCCGGCTTCATCTATGCGTCGTTTCCAGTTTCAACGCCCCGCGCCGGATTTCAAACAGCATCACGCCTGTCGCGACGGCAAGGTTGAGCGAGTCGGCACGGCCTTGCTGCGGAATGCGCAGCAGGCGATCACAGCTCGCCGCCAGATCGTCCGGCAGGCCCTGCTGTTCGTTGCCCATCAAGAGCAGCACCGGCCGACCGGAAAAATCGACCGAGCGATAGTCCACCGCGCCTTTCAGGTGCGTGCCGGCGACAAGGCCGGGAAAACCCTTGCGCCACGAAAGGAAAGCCTCGGGCGTCGCCTTGGCAACCGGAACGGCGAAGATCGAGCCCATCGTGGCGCGTACCGTCTCGACCGAGAACGGGTCGGTCGTGTCGCCAACCAGAATGACGCCCTTGGCGCCAACCGCATCGACGGTGCGGAGCACGGTGCCGAGATTGCCGGGGTCGCGCACCCTGTCGAGCGCCACCCAGACGTCACCGTCTTTGGCGCGGATGTCCTTGAGCGGCACGAGGCGCTGGGTAAAGACGCCGACCACCATTTGCGGGTTGTCGCGGCGGGTGATGGCGGAGAGCACCTTTTCGGAGACTTCCAGCACCGTGCCGCCGGCCGCTACCGTGCGGGCCGCAACCTTCTCGACCGCAGCATTGCCGCGCCCCGCCTTGGCAAACACCAGCGTGCGGATTTCCCAGCCGAGATCGAGCGCATCGATGACCAGCTTCAACCCTTCGGCCATGAAGGCGTTCTGCTGGTCGCGGAATTTCTTCAGCGCCAGCGCCTTGATGTCCTTGACCAGCGGATTGGCGAGGCTGGTAACTTCTTTCACCTGCCCGACGGCGCGGCGGCCCTGGTGTTCGCTGCCGTGATGGTTGCTCATTGCGCCACCCATCTGGAAAACAGGGATGTCGAGAGCGCCCGGCCTGCCGATTTCTCGCGGATGATCAACTCTCCCGATTCAATTCTGCCGCCCATGCCGGCAAACGTATCGCGCATCAAGGCATGAATGGCGAAGAACGAGGCGCGGATGGAATAGGCGGTCAGCACCACGGCCAGCGGCTTGGGCGTCAGGATCGAGCGGCAGATGTCGGTCAGGGCCGGCAGGTGTTCGAACAGTTGCCACACCTCGCCCTTCGGGCCACGGCCATAGGCGGGCGGATCGAACAATATGATGTCGTAGCGGCTGCCGCGGCGCTCCTCGCGTTCGGCGAATTTCATCGCGTCCTCGACGATCCAGCGGATCGGCTTGTCGGCCAGCCGGGCGATCTCCTGGTTTTCGCGTGCCCAGCCGATCGCTTTCTTCGAGGCATCGACATGGGTAACCTCGGCACCTGCCCGTGCCGCCACCAGCGAGGCAAGGCCGGTATAGCCGAACAGGTTCAGCACCTTGACCGGGCGTTTGGCGTTCTCGATCAGCCCGGCCATGTGGTCCCAGTGCGACGCCTGTTCGGGAAAGACGCCGACATGGCGAAACGAGGTGAAACGGCCGAGATAGTCGATGCCGTTGTGCTTCATCGGCCACGTTTCGCCAAGCGGCGCCTTGGGAAAGCGCCAGCGGCCCATGCCTTCCTCGTCGGTGTCGCCGGTAAAGACCGCATCCGCCCGGTCCCATTCCTTTGCCGGCAGCGCGCGCTGCCAGATCGCCTGACCCTCGGGGCGGACGATGCGATAGGGGCCGTATTGTTCGAGCTTTTCGCCGCTGCCGCTATCCAGCAGCGCGTAGTCGGCATTGGGCGCGACCTCGAGGATCAGCGGCAGTCTTTCCGCGGGCAGGGTGCCTTCGCGACGGGCGAGAACGCGAGGTTCCGGCCTCAGTTGCTGGCGCTCCTCCTGCTTGGCCGCGGCCCGTTGCGGCTCCGGGCGTGCATCACGCGGCGCCGCCTGTGCGGTGCGCGGCTTGGCGTTCTGGTGCTGGCGGCTGTCGCGGCGTTGATCGCGAAAGGATTTCAAGGACGTGCATCTCCGGACGACAGTGCCGCTTTTGGCACAGCCGTTGAGCCATCGCAACAAACTGCGTCAGGAACGCAACGCCTTGTAGACGGCAATGCCTGCGGCGAGATCCTCGAGTGCCGCTCCAACCGACTTGAACAGCGTGATCTGGGCAGCGCTGGTGCGCCCCGTCTTCTCGCCGCGCGCCAGTTCATGCAGGTCGGCAACGATGCCTTCGGGTTTCAGCAGGCCGGATTTAAGCGGCTGGACGATGTCGCCAGCCTCCTTGGTCGCGCCGGCGCGGGTATCGACATAGATGGTGGCGCGCGAAATGGCGTCGTCGTCACTCTCGCGCATGTCGGGCGTGAAACCTCCGACCAGATCGACATGTGCGCCCGGCTTCAGCAATGCGCCCTTGACCAGCGGGCTGGTCGAGATCGTTGCCGACGAGACGATGTCGGCATTGCTGAGCTCTGCTTCCAGATCGGTTGCGGCCTCAGCCGCCAGACCCTCGGCGCGCAATTGCGTGGCGACCTTCTCGGCGTTGGCCGCTGTCCGGTTCCAGATGCGGATCGTTGTGATCGGTCGCACCGCAGAATGGGCCTTGGCGAGGAAGGGCGACAGCGCTCCCGCGCCGATCACCAGCAGCCGAGAAGCGTCTTCTCGCGCAAGGTAGGATGCCGCCAAAGCCGATGCGCAAGCCGTGCGCCATTGCGTCAGCCGCTGGCCGTCGATCAAGGCTTCCGGTTCGCCTGTGGTCCCATTCAGCAACAGGTAGAGCCCCATCACCGCTGGTTTGCCGATGGCGTTGTTGTCCGGCGATACCGTCACGATCTTCACGCCGATATGGCCGTTGGCCGAACTGCCGGCGGCATTGAAATCCGTCCAGGCGGGCATCAACAACAAGGTCGAAGCAGCACCATCAGGCCGCTCGACCGTATGGTGATGCCGCACCGGCTGCACGGCTCCCTCGCGAAACGCCGTGCGCAGCGTCTCGACCAACGAGGGAAACGTCAGCGCGCGATCGACGTCGGCTGCCGAGATTGTGAGCATCGAAAACTCCGCGACAGGTTTAGCGATCCGGCAAATGCCAGCTCAGTTGGTTGGCCGTGGCAGGGCCGGGTTCTGCTGGGGAACGACGGGTGGGCGGCTGACAGCTTGTTTCAGGCTTTCGGCCTCGACGCCGCGCTGGCGCGCCAGCTTGCGATAGCGTCCTTGTCTGACCCAGGTGGCGAGGCTGCCGACAAGCAATCCGAGCGCGAGCGCTGCGAACAGGAAAACAAAGAAGGGCAGCGTATAGGTCAGCGACGGGTTGCCCGGGTTGAACGGGTCAACCGTGAACGCGACCAGTTCGCGATTGGCTACCGCCAGCGCAATCAGGATGATTGCCAGCGGCACGACGATGACAACCAAGGCAACGCGATTGAACATGAATTTCCCGTCGGTTCAGCGCTATTTGTCGCCGTTCAGTCGCTCGCGCAACTCCTTGCCGGTCTTGAAGAACGGCACCCACTTTTCCTCGACGTCGACGGATTCGCCGGTGCGCGGGTTGCGTCCCGTGCGGGCAGGGCGGTTCTTGACCGAAAAGGCGCCGAAGCCGCGCAGTTCCACGCGGTTGCCCTCGGCGAGCGCATCAGTGATCTCATCGAACACCGCGCCGACGATATTTTCGACATCGCGCAGGAAAAGATGCGGATTGCGCGTGGCGATAATTTGCACGAGTTCAGACTTGATCATGCGAGCGATCCCCTTCCACAAAACACGACGTTCAAAATTATGCAGATGATTTTATTGTCTTTTTCACTCGTTCAACGACCTGTCAAGGGTGCCAGACCGAGACAAGACCGTCAAGGAACAAGCGGTCGGCACCCATTTCATGAAGTACCTCGCCGCTGTATTCGGGCAAGCCGAGCGCCCTGGCAACGGTGCGGGTCAACGCCTTGGAGAACAGAAAGCCGGTTCCTGTGTCCGTATTTTTCCACTCGATGACCTTGAGCTTGGCGTCCACGCCCTTGGTCGCGAGCCAGTCAACGGCCACATCTTCGCCGCCAACGGCGTCGATCAGCTTGTTTTCAAGCGCCTGCCTGCCGGTGAAGATCGAGCCATCGGCCAGGGCCAGAACCTGGGGCCTGGTCATCTGGCGTCGTTCCATGACGATGCCTACGAACCAGTCGTAGCTGTCCATGATGAGCTTGCGCACCATGGTACGTTCATCTTCAGTGGTCGGATTGAAAGGCGAGGGCTCCGCCTTCAGTGGCGAAGACTTCACTTCTTCCAGCTTCACCCCGATCTTGTCCATCAGGCCGGTCACGTCGGGAAACTGGATCAGCACACCGATCGAGCCGACGATGGAGGATTTTCGGGCCACGATATGGTCGGCCGCGCTGGCAATCATGTACCCGGCCGACGCCGCCAAAGTGCCCACGGATGCCACGACCGGCTTTTCCGCGGCAATCTTGCGCACTTCTTCAAAAATGGCTTCGCCGCCGGCCGTGGTGCCACCGGGAGAATCGATCTGGATGATCACACCAGCTACGCGCGGCGACTGGCGGATTTTTTCCAGCCGTTCAAGCAGTTCCTCGTCCTCGGTGATCGTGCCTTCGATCTTGACCTTGGCGATATGCGTGCTCGCAGCCCCGGAAAACTCGTCATCATACGCCCAGGTTGCAAAGGCAACCACGCCCAAAGCGGCGATAGCCACCGCGGCAGCGCGCCAGAAGGTCAGCTTGCGCCGCAGTCGGCGGCGGTCGATCAAGTCGTCGGCTCTCAGCGGCATATCCGGCCTCATCGGGAACTCGGGAAGACACATTTAGAGCATGCGCAAGGTCGCCGCCACCGCTTTCCGGCATCAAGCCGTCGCTTTGCCGCTCTCAACCCGCCCCTTGCGCGGGTTTTCCGGTATCGTGTATCTTTGCGGGCGGTATTTCCTGTGCTTATGCACGGGAGAACGTCATATTTTTGCAGTTTTAGTTCGCTTGTGCTTGTTTGAATGCCTCGGCGTGCCGAACTATAGGTCGGCATTTGAGGGGCTTATACGCTTGAGAAAGCAGCAGTAGTGGCGCGATCGACAACACCGGCCCGTCAGCGTGATATGCCTATCGCGCCATCGGCCATCGACGATTTTGAGGTCGATTCCGGAGCGGATCGCGCCGTCGCGTTCGATCGTGCCCAGCAACATTCGCGCCGGGTGCGGCGGTTGAAGTTCGCCCTGCCGCTGGTGGCGGTGGTGATCGCCGTTGCTTTTCCGGTCTATTCCTACCTCGTCACGCCCGTCACGGTTGCGGTCAAGACCGATGACAGCGCGTTTTCCGACGGCAAGCTGGTGATGGCCAACCCCAAGCTGGAGGGCTTCACCAAGCAGAACCTCCCCTATGCGATGACTGCGGTCAGGGCCATCCAGGAAGTGTCGAAGGAAAATGTCATCGCGCTGGAAGGGATCAGTGCGCGGCTTCCCATCGATGCCAAGACCACGGCGGTCGTCGATGCCTCGACGGGAACCTATGACCGCGACAAGAATACGCTCGATCTCAACAGCGCCATCACCATCACAACATCGGATGGGATGGTCGCAAAGCTGAAATCGGCCTTTCTCGACATGGGCAAAGGCAATATGAAGACAACCGAACCCGTCGACATCAGCCGTGCCGGATCGCGTATCACGTCGGAAACGATGTCGGTCGAAGATAATGGCAAGGTGTTGATCTTCGAGAAACGTGTTCGCGTCAATATCGATCCCGCCCAAGCCAAGGCGGCCAATAAGACAAGCGGAGATCCGAATGCAACGCAGTGATTCGATGAGGCTTCTGGCCCTTGCATCGATCTTGTCACTTGTCGCGATGGCGCCTGCCATTGCCCAGTCGAACGGGACCAGCAGAATGTCGGGTCTCAAGCTTTCCGGCGACCAGCCGATCCAGATCGAAAGCGACAAGCTTGAAGTGCGCGAAGGAGACAGCGTTGCCATCTTCACCGGCAACGTAAATGTCGTCCAGGGACCGACCGTGCTCAAGGCCGGCAGCATGAAAGTCTATTACGCCAAGGAACAGGGCGCGGCTTCCGGTTCCGGCACAGCGGGCTCGGCTACGACCGGCACCGCAAACATCGATCACCTCGAGGTGAGCGACAAGGTCTACATCAAGTCAGACTCGCAGGTTGCGACCGGTGACAAGGGCACCTTCGACATGAAAAGCGAAGTGCTTGTCCTGTCTGGAGAGAAGGTCGTCCTGTCCGACGGCGCCAACGTGCTGGTCGGTTGCAAGCTGACCGTTCAGATGAAGACCGGACTGGCGCAGGTTGATGCCTGCGGACGCCGCGTCATGATGTCGATCACGCCGGGTTCGCAGAAACCCTGATGATTTCATTTCCCAAGTTGCGCCTGCCTGGACTAGGGGCCGCGAGGCACGACGCGCCGGCCGTTGCGAAGTCGTCGTCCACCAAGCTGAAGGGCACCCTGATCGCCCGTGGGCTTTCCAAGAGCTACAAGGGCCGCAAGGTGGTGAGCGGCGTTTCGCTTGGCGTTCGGGCCGGAGAGGCCGTTGGACTGCTTGGTCCAAACGGCGCCGGCAAGACGACGTGCTTCTACATGGTCACGGGCCTCGTTCCGGTCGATGAGGGCACGATCGAGATCGACGGCTATGACGTCACCTCGATGCCGATGTACCGTCGTGCAAGGCTTGGCATCGGCTATCTGCCACAGGAAACTTCGATTTTCCGGGGCCTTACCGTCGAGCAGAACATTCGCGCCGTTCTCGAGGTGGTGGAAAAAAGCCGCAAGGAACGCGAGAGGAACCTCGACGAACTGCTTGAGGAATTCCACATCAGCCACTTGCGCAACGCCCCCTCCATGGCGCTTTCGGGCGGCGAGAGGCGTCGTCTGGAAATCGCTCGTGCACTGGCCAGCCGTCCGGCCTATATGCTGCTGGACGAGCCCTTTGCGGGCATTGATCCCATAGCGGTGGCCGATATCCAACAGCTTGTGCGCCATCTCACGGCACGCGGCATCGGCGTCCTCATCACCGACCACAATGTGCGCGAAACGCTGGGTCTGATCGACCGTGCCTACATCATCCATGCCGGCGAGGTTCTGACACATGGGCGAGCGGAGGAAGTCGTCGCCAACCCTGACGTGCGCCGGCTTTATCTCGGCGAAGGGTTTACGCTGTAAGCGACAGGCTGTTCGGCCGTTGCCGACTTGCCATCAGAATGGCGCACCGGGCTAACACTCCGGTAAGCCGCGTCTGCTAGCCATTGCCTTGACAAGCAAAAGGCGGGCCAGTTTCATTGATTGATCCGAAAAATTAGTCGGTTGCTCGGCGATCTGCCGACAAGGAGGCAATGCCCTAACGATGGCGCTCGCGGCCAAGCTACAGCTGAGACAGGCGCAGTCGCTGGTGATGACACCGCAACTGATGCAGTCGATTCGTCTGCTGCAGTTCACGCAAGCTGAGCTTGAAAGGTTCATCGACGAGGAAATCGAGCGCAATCCGTTGCTGGAGCGGGCTGAACCTCAAGATGCCATCATCAACGACCCGGAGCCTGCCGCCGAACCTTCCCAAGCAGCGGCGGACGATGACTGGTTCGATAATGAGGGCGCGTGGACGTCGGAAGCGATCTCCGACAAATTGGACACTTCGCTGGAAAACGTGTTCCCGGACGATCCGGGCACCAGCGAACGCCTGGGCCCGGACCTTGCGGCTCAATGGAAATCGACATCGGGCAACGGTTCCGGCGGAGCCTCCGAAGGCTTCGACATGGAGGATATGGCTGCCGCCGCGGTCACGCTGCGCGACCATGTCGGCGAACAGATCGCCTTTGCGTTCAGCAGTCCGGCAGATCGTCTGATTGCCGCCGAACTTGCCGATGGTCTCGACGAAGCCGGCTATCTGCGCGCTGAACTCAGCGAAGTTGCAGGAAGACTTGGCGCCGATCTTGAGACGGTTGAGCGGGTTCTATCCACCTGCCAATCGTTCGATCCGGTCGGCATATTTGCGCGCGAGCTTGCCGAATGCATTTCGCTCCAGCTTGCCGCGCGCGACAGGCTGGATCCGGCGATGCAGGCACTCGTGGCCAATCTCGACCTTTTGGCGCGCCGGGATTTTCAGGCGCTGCGGCGCATCTGCGGCGTCGACGAGGAAGATTTGCTCGACATGCTGGCTGACATCAAGGCGCTCGATCCACGCCCTGGATTGGCATTTTCGGGCGGCGTCAGCGATGCCATCGTTGCGGATGTCGAAGTCAGGCCCGCCAGCGACGGCAGTTGGGCAGTCGAGCTCAATCCCGACACCTTGCCACGCGTTCTGGTCGATCAGGTCTATTTCGCACAAGTTTCCGGTCACGCCAGAAGTCAGGGCGAGAAAGATTTCCTCAGCGAATGTCTCCAAAGCGCCAACTGGCTGACGCGCAGCCTCGACCAGCGAGCGAAAACCATCCTCAAGGTGACCTTAGAGATCGTTCGACAGCAGGACGCGTTCCTGGTCCATGGTGTCCGCCACTTGAGGCCCCTCAATCTCAAAACCGTGGCGGATGCCATAGGCATGCACGAATCGACCGTCAGCCGGGCAACTGCCAACAAATACATGCTGACGCCGCGCGGCGTCTTCGAGCTGCGCTATTTCTTCACGGCAGCGATTGCGGCTTCGAGCGGCGGCGAAGCGCACTCGTCCGAGGCGGTACGCGACCGCATCAAGCAGATGATCGACGAGGAGCAGGCGAGCGACGTGCTTTCCGATGACACGATTGTCGATCTGCTCAAGGCTGATGGCATAGATATCGCGCGCCGCACGGTCGCCAAGTACCGGGAAGGTATGAATATTCCTTCGTCGGTGCAGCGCCGTCGCGAGAAAAGGGCGATTGCGAAGGCGGCGCACTGAACCGACCGCACTTTCCACAGGTCCCGGGTTTCGTTGACAAGCGGCAGTGAAGTGGCTAGAAGCCCGCCCGCATGAAGCGGGCAGAACGTCCGCATAGGGATGGCCATTAAAGCGTGGGCAAAAGGCTGTCTGCAACCGTCGTAAAGTTCGGACGTAAATTCGGCGCAAGGAGCGCCGCGCGGCTTGTACGAACGAACCACGGGTATAAACTCCGGATAGTTTGAAGCCTGGACAAGGAAGGTCAGTATTCAGATGGTACTGCGCATAGCGGGAAAACATATGGATATCGGCGATGCGTTTCGTACGCGCATCAACGACCGTGTCGGTGAAGCGATTGGAAAATATTTCGATCGCGGATTTTCAGGGCAGGTAACTGTCATCAAATCTGGCTCGCGTTTTTCGGCGGATTGCATGATCCGGCTGGATTCTGGCACGTCGCTGCACGCAACCGGAGAAGCCCAGGATCCGTCCCTGGCATTCGACGCGGCTGCCGAGCGGCTTGAAACACGGCTTCGACGCTACAATCGTCGCTTGAAGTCGCATTCCCCGGTCAATTCGGGCAATGATTCGACCGATGTCGCCTATGCGGTGATGGAACCGCTGGCGGATGACGACGAAGACATCCCGGCGGATTTCGCCCCCACAATCGTTGCGGAATCAACCATGATCCTGAAGACCATGTCGGTGGCTTCGGCGGTCATTGAACTCGACACTACGGGCAGCCCCGTCCTGGTGTTCCGCAATGGCGGCAACGAACATCTCAACATCGTCTATCGCCGGCCCGATGGAAACATCGGCTGGATCGATCCGGCAGCGGTCAAGACCGCGTAGGTACAGGAGAGACAGCCGGCACCGCGAAAGTCGGGCCGGCTGCGGAAGACGAAGCAGAGGAATTTCAAGTATGGCTCTGAACGATCTTGTCGACGTTCCGGCAATTATGCCGGCGTTGAAGGCCAACTCCAAAAAGCAGCTTTTGCAGCTGTTGTCGGAGCGTGCGGCTGTGATTTCGGGTATCCCGGAACGCGACATATTCGACACGATCCTGCAGCGCGAGCGGCTCGGTTCGACCGGCGTCGGCAATGGCATCGCGATCCCGCATGGCAAGCTGGCCGGCGTTAAGCGCATTACCGGCGTGTTCGCGCGTCTTGAGACCCCGGTCGATTTCGAGGCGCTGGACGATCAGCCCGTCGATCTGGTGTTTCTGCTTCTGGCGCCTGAAGGGGCGGGTGCCGATCACCTGAAGGCTCTGTCGCGCATTGCGCGCGTGCTGCGCGATAGCGATACCGTTGCCAAGATTCGCGGAACCCGCGACGCAGCGGCGATCCATGCGCTCTTGTCGGATACGCCGGCGTCACACGCGGCCTGAAAAGAAGAATGAAGTAACGAATCTTCCAGGGCCGCGATCAGCGGCCCTTTTCATTGTGCGCCCAAAGGGCGCGCGGCGCGTTAGTGGATCGCGACCGTCGTCAGGTCGTTTTCCATAGCGCCGGCCAGGGCGCGATCGCGCGCGTCCGACAACAGGATCGGCTGGCCATTGGCCGAAAAGAGAGCCCAGAGTTCCAGGCCGGGCGCGATTTCGTCAAGGCCGGGAAAGCGTCCGCGCAAATCGTCGCTCGATACTTTCCTGAGGTAAGCCACCGAACCTTCGCCGAGATGGGCGAATTCACCGTTGGTCATGGCCACTTTTTCAACGCTTCTTGCAGCAGTTCTGGTCATTTCAAGCCTCCTATCCGCGAGGCGCCTTCATTGGCCGTCTCGCATGAGAGCCATCGGCAAAGATCAGTCTTTCACCGATATGTTTATTTTCCGTACCAGCCTTTCGGCTTCCGGGCGGTCGAGATCGATCGACAAAAGTCCGTTCTTCAGTTCTGCGCCAATGACCCGCATGCCGTCTGCAAGGACGAAACAACGCTGGAACTGGCGGGCGGCGATGCCGCGGTGGAGAAATTCACGTTCCGTGTCGTCGCTCTGGCGGCCGCGCACGACCAACTGGCTTTCCTCGGTGGTTACATCCAGGTCGCTTTCGGCGAAGCCTGCCACTGCCAGCGTTATCCGCAGTTTTTCGGTCGACCCGTCAGGGCCGCGCAGACGTTCGATATTGTAGGGCGGATAGCCGTCACCGGATTTCGCAAGGCGTTCCAGCGTCTTTTCCATTGCATCGAAGCCCAGAAGAAGCGGGCTGGAAAAGGGCGTCATTCGAGTCATCGCATTCCTGTCCTCTTTAGAGCGACATCACCCGGAAAAACCCTGTTGGCATTCTTCCGATTGTTGTTGATATGGTCCGCCAAGACGGCAAATTCAAGCGACCAGGTTTCCGCTGCACAAGGAATTGAAATGTCGGACAAACGCAGGATCATCATCGATACCGACCCCGGCCAGGATGACGCCGTGGCCATTCTCCTGGCGTCGGGCAGCCCGGAACTGGAGGTTGTGGGCATTACGGCCGTTGCCGGCAATGTGCCGCTCAAGCTGACCGAGAAAAATGCCCGCAAAATCTGCGAACTTGCAGGCCGCCCCGACATCAAGGTCTATGCCGGTGCCATCCGCCCGCTGATGCGCAACCTCGTCACCGCCGAGGAGGTGCACGGCAAGACCGGGCTTAACGGGCCGGAATTGCCGGAACCCAAGATGAAGCTGCAAGATGAACATGCGGTCGATTTCATCGTCCGCACGCTGATGGAGGAAGAGAGCGGCACCATCACGCTTTGCCCGCTTGGGCCGCTTACCAACATCGCGCTTGCACTCATCCGCGAGCCGAAAATCGCACCGCGCATCAAGGAAATCGTCTTGATGGGGGGCGGGTTCTTTGAAGGGGGCAACGTTACCCCGGCTGCGGAATTCAATATCTTTGTCGACCCACATGCCGCGGATGTCGTCTTGCGCTCTGGCGTGCCGATTGTCATGATGCCGCTCGATGTCACCCACAAGGCGCTGACCTCGGCCAAGCGTATCGCGGCCGTTCGTGCGCTCGGCAATCGGGTTGGCGAAGCGACCGCTCAGATGCTGGAATTCTTCGAGCGGTTCGACGAAGAGAAATATGGCACCGATGGCGGCCCGCTGCACGACCCCTGCGTCATTGCCTATCTTTTGAAGCCCGCCTTGTTCAAGGGTCGCTCCTGCAACGTGACGGTCGAAACCGCTTCGGAACTCACGATGGGCATGACCGTCATCGACTGGTGGGGTGTCACCAAGCGCCAGAAGAACGCTTTGGTTATGCGCGACATCGATTCCGACGGCTTTTTTGCGCTGCTGACGGAAAGGCTGGGCCGGCTTTAGGCTCAGGCTGGCCGTGCACCTGATTGCCACGGCGTGGCAGCTTCATATGCGGCTGCAGCCTTGAGCACTTCCAGGTCGCCGCGCGGGCGCCCGATCAATTGCATGCCCATCGGCCTGCCCTGTTCGTCGAATCCCACCGGGACGTTGACGGTCGGACAAGCGCCAAGCGTGGCAAAGGCCGAAACCTGCATCCAGCGATGGTAGCTGTCCATCGCTCGTCCCGCCACCTCGCGTGGCCAATGCAGCGTCACGTCGAACGGGAATACCTGAGCCGTCGGCAGCGCCAGAAGGTCAAACCGCTCGAAAAGCGACAACAGGCTCCTGTACCACGCAGAGCGCGTGACTGACGCGGCGTAGATTTGCGGAGCCGTAAGGACACGCGCGCCTTCGGCTTCCCATATCGCTTCCGGCTTCAGCAAGGGCCGCTTGGCTGGATCGTCATAGAGCACGTTCAGAGCCGCGCCACTTGAAGCCTGACGCAGCGTGACGAATGCCTGCCATAGCGCTTCGAAATCGAAGTCGGGTAGCAGCGGTTCGGTCGAAAAGCCCGGGAAACGGATCAGTGCTGCTTCGCACAGGTCGAGGATGCCAGGTTCCAAGGGCAAATGCCCGCCAAGGTCGCCCAGCCAGCCGATATGGCCACCTGTCGCCGGCTCCCTAAGGCCATCGAGAAAAGACGCGGGCTTGTCGTAGGAAAGCGGCGCTTGCGGGTGATACCCGCACTGCACGTCAAGCAATAATGCCATGTCGCGCACGGTTCGGCCCATAGGCCCTTCTATGCCCATCTGGGCGTGGAAAATCTCCGGATTGGGGCCGGCCGGAACCAGCCCCTGCGAGGGTCGAAAGCCGAATATGTTGTTGTAGGCGGCGGGATTGCGGAGCGAGCCGCCGAAATCGCTTCCATCGGCTAGCGGCAGCATGTCGAGCGCGAGCGCGACCGCTGCACCACCGCTTGAGCCGCCTGCCGTCAGGGCTGGATCGAACGCATTCAATGTCGGACCGAACACCGGATTGTAGGTGTTGGAGCCCAACCCGAACTCGGGCACGTTGGTCTTGCCGACGACAATCGCGCCTGCCTTGCGGATGCGCTCGACGAAGATTTCGTCCTCATCCGGCACGAAATCGGCGAAGATCGGCGAACCGAGTGTGGTTCGCAGCCCTTTCGTCAGCGCAAGATCCTTGATCGCGATCGGCAGGCCGAACAGAGATCCGGCTTCACCACCATCCGAAATATGACGGTCGGCCGCGTCCGCTTCGCGCAGGATTTCCGCACGCTCGCGTAGCGAGACGACGGCGTTCACATGTGGATTGACCGCTTCGATACGATCGAGGAACGCGGTTACCACCTCGCGCACAGAGAGGTCGCGTTGCCTTATCGCTGCTGCGAGTTCGGTGGCCGGCTGGCGACAAACTAAACTGGCTGGCGGAATGGCGTGTTTTGTCGGCGGAGTTTGAATGCTCATGCTAGCGATTGAAAGCCTTGTCCACTTCGGAGGCAAGCGGGATCGACGGCTGTGCGCCTGGCTTCAGACAAGCCAGCGAGCCCGCCGCCGCTGCGCGCGCCAGCGCTTGCTCCAGTGGCAATCCTGCGGCGAGAGCGGCACCGAAATAGCCGCAAAACGTATCGCCGGCACCAACCGTGTCCACCGGCTTGATCTTGAGCGCCGGCACTTGATGGAAACTGTCCGGCGTCGCGGCCAGCACGCCGTCGCCACCCAGCGTCACCACAACCGCATGACCAGTCTTGGCAGCAAAGGCGCGCATGCGCTCAGTGCGGTCGCCGCCGTCCAGCTTCAACAAGGCGCAGTTCAGGTCGAATTCGGTCTCGTTGGCGACGACGTAGTCGGCCTTGGCCAGATAGGCCGCCGCCTCGTCGCGATAGGGAGCGGTGTTCAGCACTGTGACGGCACCAGCTTCATGGGCGGCGTCCAGCGCGGCATCGACGGTGTTCAGCGGAATCTCGTGCTGCAGAAGCACGATGTCGCCATTGCCAAGCCTTGCTTTGACCAGATCACCCGGCACAACGGCTGCATTGGCGCCGGCTACCACTGCGATCATGTTCTCGCCGTCGCCACCAACGAGGATAAGGGCTGTTCCGGTGGACGCGGAGCTTTCGGTGACGCCGGTCAGATCGACGTTGCCGCTTTGCAAGAGGGCAAGTGCTTCGGCGGCGAAACTGTCCTTGCCGACCGCTCCAATCATGCGCACGGAAGCGCCCGCGCGCGCCGCTGCCAGCGCCTGATTGGCACCCTTGCCTCCGGGGGCGGTGGCGAAGCTGGTTCCCTGTAGCGTCTCGCCGGCAGCCGGCAGGCGCTCGAGATTGGCGATCAGGTCGAGGTTGATCGAGCCGATGACGATGATCATGGACGAGAAAGCCTCCGGGTGTTTCCCGAAGGCTTATCGCGTAGCAAGCGGATTGGAAATATGGCGTGTGAGAAGCAGCGGCAAATCAACCGGTGGTAAGTTGCCCCGCTTCCCATCCAAGGATGGCGCGCTTGCGGGTCAGGCCCCAGTGGTAGCCGGTTAAGGCGCCCGACTTGGCCAGAGCCCGGTGGCAGGGCACCACAAAGGAAATCGGATTGGCTCCGCAGGCCGCGCCGACGGCGCGCGAGGCTTTCGGTTCGCCAATATCGGCCGCGAGAGAGGAGTAAGTGCGGGCACGCCCCAGCGGAATGCGCAGCAGTGCTTCCCAGACACGTACCTGGAAGTCGGTGCCGATCATGACCACGCGCAATGGCTGGTCGGCGCGCCAGCGGGAAGGGTCGAAAATGCGTGCGGCATAGGGCTGTGTTGCCCCCATGTCCTCAACATAATTGGCGTTCGGCCAGCGGCTCGACATATCCGCGAAGGCGGCCTGCTCTTCACCCGGATCGTTGAACGAGAGGCCCGCCAGGCCACGCTCGGTCACCATGATCAGGGCAATGCCGAAGGGCGAAATGTGGTAGCCGTAGCGGATGGTCAGCCCCGCACCGCGCGTCTTGTAGTCGCCGGGCGACATCGCCTCGTGCGTCACGAACAGATCATGCAACCGTCCCGGACCCGACATGCCGACCTCAAGCGAGGCCTCCAGCAATGGCAAGCCATTGTCGAGCAATTTGCGGGCATGGTCGAGCGTCACCGCCTGCAAGAAGGCCTTGGGCGACAGGCCGGCCCAGCGCGTAAACAGCTTCTGCAAGCCATTGGGCGTTTCGCCGACTTCCTCGGCCAGCACCTCGAGCGAAGGCTGGTCGCGATAGTCGAGGCTGATCTTTTCAATCGCCTTACGCACGACCTCATAGTCGCTGCCGGAAGGCGTGATGTCTTTTTCCAGGATAGCGGTTGGCTTCATCTGTGTCTGGGCGTTCATGGACTGTCTCCTTGAGCGCCAATATCGGTGGGATGACGTTCATTCTCCACCCGATTCCTGCACGAAAGCGGATTATTCAGCGCATTTTCGCGGTGGCCAGCGCACGCGAAAATGCGGTTGCGAAGCTTTCTCGGTCATCCGGGTTGAGGAAGCCGCCGATCGACACGCTTTTGTCACGCGCTTCGACGGCCATGCGGGTAATGCCGATTTCGGAATGGCGCGCCACCGAAAAGCGCGTCCAGAACGGATTGAAGCGATGCGCTTCCGATTTGCCGGAGGGCGCGACCTTGCGGATATCGAGCGCGGTGCGCGAGACCGAAACTTCTTCGCGGGCGCGGGCGGCGCGATAGTTCAGGCGAAAAGCGACATAAACGGCAATCACGTCCAGCCCGAAGAAGCCGAATACCGGCCACGCGCCATGCGCCAGGAAGAATATGCCCGTCACGGCCCAGCCTGCCAGCAGGGCGCCGATCAGGATCATGAAGCCGGTGCGGCCAAGCGACCTGTGCGGTGTCAGAAGCGCCTTGAAAAAGGGTTCGTCAGCGGCGAAGTCGGCATTTGTCTCGGTCATGCGGCGATACTATAGGAAGGGCATGACCAAGCCCAAGCTAAAAGATCAGCCTGCAACCAAAGGTGAGTTGAAGCCCAAGACGAAAGTGCCTGCAGCACCCACGTCCCGCGCCCGAGCTGCCCGTTCGAAATCGCGCTACAGCGCCGCCGAAGTGCACGAGATTTTCCGGCGTTTTTCAGTCCAACGGCCCGAGCCGAAAGGCGAATTGGAGCATGTCAACGCCTTTACGCTGCTGGTGGCGGTAGTGTTGTCGGCACAGGCGACGGACGTTGGCGTCAACAAAGCGACGCGCGCCTTGTTCAAGGTCGCGGATACTCCTGAGAAAATGCTGGCACTCGGGGAAGCAAAGGTTGGCGAATATATCCGCACCATCGGTCTTTGGCGCAACAAGGCCAAGAACGTCATTGCCCTGTCCGAAGCGCTCATTCGCGATCACCAAGCTGTGGTGCCGGATGACCGCGACGAACTGGTCAAGCTGCCGGGGGTTGGGCGCAAGACCGCCAATGTCGTTCTCAACATGGCTTTCGGTCAGCACACGATGGCGGTCGACACCCACATACTGCGCATCGGCAACAGGCTTGGGCTTGCGCCGGGCAAGACGCCGGAACAGGTCGAACGCGGGTTGGTCAGGATCATTCCCGACGAATACATGCGCCATGCCCACCACTGGCTGATCCTGCACGGGCGCTATGTCTGCAAGGCGCGCAAGCCGGATTGCCCTTCCTGTGTCATTGCCGACATCTGCAAAGCTGCGGAAAAGACCACCAGCATTCCCGCACCGCTTGTCGCACTGGACCCGGTCGAGCCAATGGCAGCCGCCGCCCTATAGGCCGTAGCCGCGCGCCATCGCCGCTGCGAAGACCGGGATCAGCAAGAAGACGATTGCTTGCGCCAGGATTGCCTTTCTGACGGACGCGAGTTCTTCGTCCGGAACCTTGAAGGCCGCATTGGCAGCGATCTGGCGATTCCAGGCGATGATGCGCATGGTTGGCCTGATGGACAGGATTCCCACCACGGCAAAGGCCGCGATCTTTGCCCAGAACACCCAGTTGTAGACATAAAATTCCCAGCCCTTGAGGCCATAGAGAACACGCGCCAGGCCGGCGATGATGACCAGCATTGCGAGCATGCCGTAGTGGCGGTCGACACGCCCCAGACGCCGCAGGGTCGAGGCGTCCAACGTGTTGCGTATCAAAGCGAATTCCGCCGCTAT
>MKRZ01000062.1:30920-43621 GCA_001897075.1 Mesorhizobium sp. 61-13
TGGAAGTTAGCAGCCGTTCGTGAAAATCCCATACGGGAAACGCCACTCGCCCGCCGTTGACGCTGCCTGCTGGCAGCCTACCTCATCCCAAATGAGCGGATTGAAGCGGCCCCTCAACGCCATGCCCGAAGACGTGCGTGCGCTACTCGATGCGCGCGGACTGGCGCAAGCCTATGGCGCGCGTCCAGCCTATCAACGCAACGACTATCTCGGCTGGATCGCCCGCGCCAAGCGGGTCGAAACGCGCCGGAAACGCGTCGGCCAGATGCTGGACGAACTACAGCGCGGCGGCGTCTACATGAACATGGTCTGGCGCGGCTGAACGCTCTGCCTTCTTCAATGCTGGAGTATGAACCCGATGACGCACGCGCGTACCAGCGCTCCGGTCCTTGAAACGGAGCGGACGATCCTGCGACCCCACAGACTCGAAGATTTCGACGCATATTGCGCCATGGGCACCGAGCCTGCCGTTTTCCGCTTCATCGGCGGCAGGGCGCGCACACGCGAGGAAAGCTGGCAGCGGCTGCTCAGGCACGGCGGCATGTGGTCGCTGATCGGCTACGGGTTCTGGGCCATCGAGGAAAAGGCCAGCGGCCGCTTCATCGGTGAGGCCGGGTTTCACGATCTGAAGCGGGACATGGTGCCTTCGATCGAGGGCGTACCCGAGGCAGGCTGGGGCTTTGTCGCCGACGTCCACGGCAAAGGAATTGCCACCGAGGTGGTCAACCGGTTTCTAGAATGGGGTGACGAGGTTTTCGGTTCGGCGCGAACGGTCTGCATCATCGATCCGGAGAACACTGCATCGCTGAACGTCGCGCAAAAATGCGGCTACCGGGAGGTGCTTCGCACGCTCTACAACGAGCATGACACGATCCTGCTGGAAAGGACCGGCCTCGGCTGAGCTTACGCCCCTGTTAGCCTTGTCCTCGCCTGTTGGGCAGCCTGCTCGAGGTCCTCCGCGTCGTTGCCGAAAGCGCGTGTTGCTTGTGCCGCCGCATCGAGCAGGGGAGGTGTCATCCGTTGCAGGAACGCCTGATCCACGCGGGAACGTGGCCCTGCCAGCGTCATCGCCCCCAGCAACGCGCGGCCCGGCCCGAATACCGGGGCCGAGATGCCGGACGTCTCAGGATCACGGTCGCCGATCGACAGCCAGCAATAGGTCGAGCGGATATTGTCGTACTCCGCACCCTCTTCGCCCGAAAAAGCCGACAGCACGCGTCCACCCGAACCGATGCCGAGCGGCAGGATATCGCCTTCGCGCACCGTATAGCGGATGGGATGCTTGGATTCGATCCGATACAGACACGTTCTGAAATTGCCCGCGCGAACGTAGAAAGCGACGCTTTCCCAACTGAGTTCGGCGAGGTCGCGCATGACCGGCAGCAGGATTTCCGCCGTCACCACGGAACGTTGATAAAGTGTCCCGAGGCGGAATGCCGCCTGGCCGACACGGTAACGGCCATCCTCGGATCGCTCCAGCAATTGCCCACGCAGAAGTGATCCGCATATGCGCAGGATCGTGCTCTTATAGAGGCCTGTGCGACCGGCAATTTCAGCTAGGCTGAGCGATGGGTCGGAAGCCGTGAATGCGCCAAGGATTGCGATGGCGCGATCCAACGCCGCCACGCCGTCGCCAGCCGGCCTGTCCTGCCCGTTGGATGTGCGGCGTGTGTCCACGGCCTTTCCTCGTTTTCATATAGTTTTCCTGTAAATATGCGTTCTGTCTAGCAGAATGATGTTCCGCTTGACAGAACATGGGGAGGATTGCACAGTTTTTGACGACGAGCCCTATCGCGGGTTACGTTTCGCAGGCGCCAGGAGGAGGCGCCACAGACTGGAGGAACCTCATGTTGAATAGACGCCGATTCCTGGCGGGCACCGCTATGGCTGGTGTAGCCGGGCTGGTAGCATCGCATACCACGCTCGCACTTGCGCAGGATGCGCCGCAGCTTTCAATCTTCGTGCCTGCCGCGCCCGGCGGCGGCTGGGACCAGACGGCCCGCACGATGGATCAGGTCATGCGCAAGGAAAACCTGATTTCGGGCTCGCAGATCACCAATGTGGGCGGTGCCGGTGGCGCCGTCGGCCTACCGCAGTTCGTCAGCCAATGGGCCGGCAAGGGCAATTCGCTGATGGTGGCGGGCATGGTCATGGTCGGCGCTCTGCTGACCAACAAGTCGCCCGTCACGCTTGATCAGGTAACGCCGATTGCGCGCCTGACCGGTGAATTCGAGGCGATTGTCGTCCCGGCCGCATCGCCGTTCAAGACGGTGCAGGACTTCGCAGCCGCCCTTAAAGCAGACCCGACCAAGGTCCCCGTCGCAGGCGGCTCCGCCGGCGGCTCGGACCATATCCTGTTCGGCCTCATCGCCAAGACCGTCGGCGTGCCGGCCACCAGCCTTTCCTACGTGCCGTTCGCGGGCGGCGGCGAGGCACTGGCTGCCTTGCTTGGCAATCAGGTTGCTGCCGGTATCTCCGGCTATGGCGAATTTGCCGAGCAGGTGAAGGCTGGAACGCTGCGGCTTCTCGCCGTGTCGTCCGGCGAGCGCCAGGAAGGCATTGATGCGCCGACCCTGAAGGAGTCCGGCATCGACGTCGAGCTGTTCAACTGGCGCGGCGTGTTTGCGCCTCCCGGCATTTCGGACGACGACAAGGCCGCCATGATCGCGCTGGTCTCTAAGATGGCGGGTTCGGCTGCGTGGGCCGAAGAGTGCAAGAACCGCAACTGGTCGTCGATCCTGCTCACCGGTGACGATTACGTGAAGTTCGTCAACGAAGACAGGACGCGCATCGAGGCGATCCTGAAAGACCTTGGTCTCGCATAGGATATCGTCGGGGCGGCCCTAGGGTCGCCCCGTTTCCTATTTTCCAATCGCCTGACGATGCGGTCGTCTGGATTCTTTAGTCCTGCGTCAGACAAGCCGCCAAGCTGCGGTGGTCACGGGAGGTGATAATGACGAACGGTGAACAGCCTGCCGTGCAACCGCGCCTTGCGGTCCCCGAATTCCTGATTGGTCTTGGCATGCTGGCGGCGTCGGGAGCGGCGCTTTGGCAAACCTTCGCGATCCCGATCTCCCCGCTCTACTCGAAGGTCGGCCCAACCGTATTTCCCTACATCACCACCTTTGGCATGACGTTGCTTTCCGTGCTGCTGATCGTGAAAGCGGTCCGTGGGGGCTGGCAGCCTGAGGAAGAGAAGGAAACGCCGACCGACTGGAAGGCGATGGGCTTCGTCGTTGCCGGCCTGATCGCCAATCTCGTGCTGATCCAGCCGCTCGGGTTCACCGTGGCATCGGTCGCCATGTATGTGCTGGTCTGCTACGGCTTTGGCAGCCGCAATCCGCTGCGCGATGCGCTGATCGGGCTGGTTCTGGCGCTTGCCGCCTATTTCGGCTTCGCCAAGGCGCTTGGCGTCAACATCGGCGCCGGCTTCGTCGAAAACCTGCTGGGAGCCTGACACATGGACACTCTCAGCCAACTGGCACACGGCTTTTCAGTCGCCTTCACACCCGTCAATCTGCTTTGGTGTCTGCTTGGAACGACGCTCGGCACGGCCATCGGCGTGCTGCCGGGCCTCGGGCCGGCGCTCACCATCGCGCTGTTGTTGCCGATCACTTACCAGGTAGCGCCGGAAGCATCGTTCATCCTGTTTGCCGGCATCTATTACGGCGCGATGTATGGCGGCTCCACCACATCCATCCTGCTCAACACGCCGGGCGAAAGCGCAACCATCGTCACCGCGCTGGAGGGCAACAAGATGGCCCGCTCCGGGCGCGGCGGTGCAGCACTTGCCACGTCCGCCATCGGCTCGTTCGTGGCCGGCACCATCGGCACGCTGGGCGTTGCGTTCCTTGCCCCGGTCGTCGTCGGCATCGCGCTGGCCTTCGGTCCGGCCGAATATTTCTCACTGATGGTGCTGGCGTTCATCACGGTTTCCGCCGTGCTGGGCTCATCGGCAGTGCGGGGCCTCACCAGCCTCTTCATCGGCTTTGCCATCGGCCTGATCGGCGTCGATCTCCAGACTGGGCAACCGCGCTTCACTTTCGGTTCGACCGAACTGCTTGACGGCATCGATGTCATCATCGGCGCGGTTGGCTTGTTCGCGGTCGGTGAAACGCTCTACGTCGCCTCGCGCCGCTATGCCGGCAAGGACGAAATCGTGCCGCTGCGCGGTTCGCTCTACATGACCGCGCAGGAGTGGGGGCGTTCATGGAAGGCGTGGATCCGGGGTGCTCTCATCGGCTTCCCCATTGGCGCAATGCCGGCGGGCGGCGCTGAAATCCCGACCTTCCTTTCCTATGCGCTGGAAAAGAAGCTTTCCAAGCACAAGGAAGAGTTCGGCACGGTCGGCGCCATCGAAGGCGTGGCAGGTCCGGAAGCCGCCAACAACGCTTCGGCGGCGGGCGTTCTGGTTCCCATGCTGACGCTTGGCTTACCGACATCGGCGACGGCCGCCATCATGCTCTCCGCCTTCCAGAGCTACGGCATCAATCCCGGGCCGCTCCTGTTGACCACCCAGGGCAATCTGGTCTGGGGCCTGATCGCCAGCCTGTTCATCGCCAACGTCATCCTCGTCATTCTGAACCTGCCGTTGATCGGTCTTTGGGTCCGCCTGCTGAAGATTCCCGCGCCGCAGATGTATGCCGGCATCCTGGTCTTCGCTACCGTCGGCACTTACGGTATTTCGCGGTCGGTCACCGACCTCGTCGTGCTCTATCTGCTCGGCGCGGCCGGGTTCCTGATGCGCCGTTTCGATTTTCCCACCGCGCCAGTCATCATCGGCATGATCCTGGGGCCGTTGGCGGAAGCACAGTTCCGCCGCGCCATGACCATCTCAAACGGCGACTGGACGGTGTTCTTCACGCATCCGCTGTCGCTGTTCCTGCTCACGCTGGCGGCGCTCGGCATGTTCGGGCCGATGATCTGGTCCTACTATGATCGCAAGCGCTTGCGTGGACCAGAACATGTTCCCGGCGACGCCTGAGCGGTAAGCGGACGTGACAGACCTGCTTGCCGGAATCCGGGTTCTCGACCTCACCAATGTGTTGGCGGGGCCCTATTGCGCCTATCAATTGGCGTTGCTCGGAGCCGATGTCATAAAGGTCGAGGCCCCATCCGGCGGTGATCTGGCAAGGCAGCTCGGTGCTTCCGCCAAACTCAACGAAGCCGGGATGGGCGCGTCCTTTCTCGCGCAGAACGCAGGCAAGCGCTCGGTCGTGCTTGATCTCAAAGACGCCGGCGACCGGGAGCGGTTTCTCGATCTTGTCGCAACGGCGGATGCACTGGTCGAGAATTTCCGGCCCGGCGTCATGGCGCGACTCGGCCTAGGCTACGAAGCCTTGAAAGAGGTACGACCAAGTCTCGTCTATTGTGCGATTTCGGGTTTCGGACAAACCGGTCCGATGCGCGACAATCCGGCCTATGACCAGATCATCCAGGGCCTGTCCGGCATCATGAGCATCACCGGCACGCCCGAAACCGCACCTCTTCGCGTCGGCTATCCGGTGGCCGACACCTTGGGCGGGCTGGTCGGCGCTTTTTCCATCGCTGCTGCATTGGTACGGCAAAAGACGAGCGGGCAGGGCGCTTTCCTCGACGTGTCGATGCTGGAGTGTACCCTGTCAGCCTTGGGCTGGCCGGTGTCCAACTATCTCACAGCAGGCGTCGACCCGCGCCCCATGGGCAACGACAACATGACCGCCGCACCCTCCGGAACATTTCGCACGGCCGATGGACTGCTCAATATCGCGGCGAACAAGCAGGAGCAGTTCGTGGCGCTGTGCCAGCTCATCGGAGCGCCGGAATTGGCGCTCGATCATCGTTTTTCGGAGCGAGAGGCGCGCAAACGCAACCGTAGCGCGCTGACGGTGCTGATCGAAGCTGCACTTGCCGCTGAGCCAGCCGCGGTTTGGGAAGAGAGGATGAACCGGGCCGGCATTCCCGCCGGCAGGGTGCTGACAATTCCGCAGGTGCTCACCGAACCGCAAGTGGTGGGGCGCAAGCTGACAACCCGTTTTGAAGCGGTTCCGGGTGTCGAAGGCCCGTTGACCGTTGTTCGCGGCGGCGTTCTCGTCGATGGAGAAGCCCCATCGCCTACTGTGCCGCCACCGGCGCTCGGCCAGCATATGGATGAGGTTTTCTCTAACCTGCCCAAGCGCGCCAAGGTGCCAGCATGAGCGAGCGGGACAATAGCGAGGGTCAGGCACGCGGTGAGCAATGGTGGGAAACCTCCATCATCGAGATGATGCCCGGCGTCATCCGCTTGCGCGGCTACGAGATCCAGGACCTCATCGGGCGTGTCAGTTTTCCAGCAACGATCTGGCTCATGCTGCGCGGCGAACTGCCAAGCGAGCAACAGGCGGAACTTCTGGGCATTGCGCTGGCCGCAGCGGTGGACCACGGACCGCAGGCTCCTTCGATTGCAATTGCCCGCATGGCGGCAACCTGCGGCGTCGGCATCAACAGCGCCATGGCGTCGGCCATCAATGTCCTCGGCGATGTGCATGGCGGAGCCGGTGAGCAGGCGCTTTCGTTCTACGGCGATATCGCCGCAGCCATGGATGAAGGCACGGCAATCGAACAAGCCGTTGCTTTCAGGCTGGACAAGTTTTTTTCGGAAGAGCGCGGCTATGTGCCGGGCTTTGGCCATCGCTTCCATCCGGTCGATCCGCGTGCTCCGCGCCTTTTGGAAATCACGCGGGATTTTGCGGCTCGTGGCGTGATCGGTGGGCGCTTTGCCGCCATCGCGGAGATAATCGAAGCGGAAATCGAGCGCAGGAAAGGTAAGAAAATTCCGCTCAACATCGACGGCGCCACCGCCGTCATCTATGGCGAGCTCGGATTTCCACCGCCGCTCACGCGCGGCCTGTTCGTGCTGTCGCGTTCTGTCGGCATCCTTGCGCATGCATGGGAGCAGTCGCAACGCGGCGAGCGCAATAAGGGGCCGCTGCCGCGCGAGTGGCTGTGGGCCTATTCCGGCCCGTCGAAACGTGAATTACCCGATAAAGATTCGGGCAGCTAGCGTTACTCGTCCGCAGGTATCGCCAGCGTCTTCAGCAGGCTGGACAGTTCCGGCTCGTCGATCAGGGTGGCCGCCTGCGCAGGAGATAGCCATGCGCGCTGGCGCTTTGCCGTTTCCTTCCACTTCGGCAACTCGTCTTCGACCCTGAGCAGATAGACGGTGACGTCCACGCGCACGAAGCCTGCCGAAAGCCGCTTCCAGTATGAATAAGCGCCGGCTGGAGCCTTGAGCGTCTTGCCGGCCACGCCGGCCTCTTCCTCCGCCTCGATCGTCGCCGCCTTGCGCCCGCTCTTGCCTTTCATCGGCCAGCCCTTGGGCACGATGAAACGCTTGGTTTCGCGCGAAGTCACCAGCATCACCTCGATCTCGCCGGTCTCGCCGACGCGGAAGGGAATGGCGGCGACCTGCCGGACCCTTTCGCCCTTCTTGGCCTTGCGTATGGCCTTCTTTTTCGGTGTCGGCATATGACTATCTCGTTCGCGGCCCGTATAGACCAAATCACTCGTCGCCAGAATGACGGTTGCGCACCGATTCTGTCGTCACAAGATAGACGGCTAATGATTTCAGGCAAACCGCGCTAGCGGCATTTCTTCACATATGTGTTGCCGAAAACTTCGGTTCGGCAGTTCGACCCGATCGAAGGTACGCTCGGGCGTTGCAGTTGCAGCGGCACGACCTGCTGCCTGTCCTGCTGACGAAACTGCTGTTGCTGCTGCTGGAACTGCTGCCGTTGCAACTGGTTTTGCAGGACCATCAGTTCGGTTGCTCGATCCTGCGCCGCGGAGAGGCCGGGGTTGGTCGGCGAGGTTGTCTGCGCCGTTGCCGACAAGACCGGTAGTGCCGCTATCAGGAAAAGCGCCTGGCAAACGGCTTTCGACAACTTGCGGATATGGGACATGACCGGTCCGTCGCTGTTGCTGGATCAGTTTTATGTAGGGTGCCGTGCGGCGGAAAACCAGTAAGTTTTGAAGGCCCGGTCCGGTCCCGCGACCTGATCAGCATAGAAAAAGGGGCCGCCGAAGCGACCCCTTCAACTTCAAGCCAGGCTTGAAAGTGTATGTCTGCTGGATCAGCAGGCGGTCGTGTCGCCAACGCACGTCGCAATGTTGTTGAAGCGCGTGTTCAGGGCCGAGCCGAGTGCGCCGGCGCCAACGATGATGGCAAGGGCGATCAGAGCTGCGATGAGGCCGTATTCGATAGCCGTGGCGCCCGACTCGTCCTTGACGAAACGCGAAAGAAGCTTGGTCATGAGAGTATTCCTTTTGCCCAGGTTGTGACTTCCGTAAGACGGTCTCTTGTCGAACCGTGGCCTAACCTTGCAGGGAACCAATTTCGGTTGCGTTAAAGGGAATGGTAAACGAAAGGTAGTGTGGCGCGTGCTTAACGAATGCCGAATGAAATCGGCAGCTTAATATAGAAATTCTTCCTATCTTGGTTTGATTGCGACCCACCAAAACTCGAGCAATGGATGACCCGCGTGCGCCGAGCAAAGCTCACGGGCACGGTCTGCAGCGCAGCCGCAAAGGCCATGCATTTCATGACGATGACGGTCAAGGCTGAATAAGGCAGGCGAGCCCAAATGAGGCGAGCGAGGGGAGCCGCCTACGCGGCCACCGGCGCAAGGCTCTGCCGGCGCGCCGTCAAGCGCGTACAGAAGACCGCAAAGGCAAACACCGCAATACCGGCCGGGATGTCGGCCAGATGATGGCCGCCGTGAACAAGCACTGCCGGCAGCACGATCAGATTGATGACCAGATAGAGCGCAAACAGCCAGCGCACATTGCGGGCATAGTAGGTGGCGGTAACCGCAAGCACGATGTGGAAAGACGGGAAAGCGATCAAGCCGCGTAGTTCGTTCGGGCTGAGAAAGGGCGAACCGTTTTTTAATAGCGCCAGGATTTCCGCGCCATAGGCCGGATCCACTATTGGCCGCACTGCACGCAATACTTCATCCGGCAGCGTATGGTAGGCTTTTGCGCCAGCGCTTGGAAACAGCCCCCAGAACATTACGGAGATGGTCCCTGCAACGACCACGGTAATCATCAGGCCGTGCAGATCATCCATGCGGGAACTCAGGCTGAGCACCACCAGAAGCAAAGCGATCTGTGGCAAGGTTGATGCGTAGGAAAAGCGCATCATTTCGTTGAACCAGAGATGCTGTGCCGCCCATCCAAGCATTTCCGGCCAATCGTAGCCCAATGCTGTATCGATCTGGAAAAGCCAGTTGTCGATCGGCGGGTTCGGGTTCGGTGTCAGCAGATAGTTGAACAGCGACATGACTGCCGTGAAGAAAATGAAGAGCCCGGCACTCGTCGCCATCGCGCCGATCGTGTCGCTACGTCCCGAACGGCGGTAGAATAGGCCCAGCACCAGAAGTCCTGTTACCAATGCCGTAAGGGTTCCGTAGGCGGCAAGGTCTACCCTCGGGCCTCGCACGAGGATCAGGGCGACGTCGATCAATGCGACAGTCGCGGATACCCTGAGGACGAAAGCCTCCGCAGGAAAAAGATGCGTCGCTGCCGTTTTCATGATCCCTGCTTTGCACAAGAAGCTCAAGAATTCGCTAATCGGCGTGGCGTAGAAGTTCCTGGCGCGGCCCGTCAATTTCTCGTTTGAACGATTGCACCGAGGCGTCGTCCGCCATATCTGTCTATCCGAAACAGACATTGGAAAGATCTGGATGTTTCGCTTTGTATTCCGTTTGGCTGCGATGATTTCGCTTTCGATTGCCGTCATCATGGCGGTGCTTGACGCAACGCGCACCGTTGCTGCCTCGCAATTGGTCCTGACTCCGCTCAAGATGAGCTGGAATGCCGTATCGCCGCAGACGATGAGCTCGGCAGAAGTATTCGTGCGCGAAAAAATGGCGCCGGTTCTGTGGGATGTCGGTGCCAACTGGCTGCTCAGCCTACCCGGCTGCGTGGTTTTCGCCGGCCTCGCGCTTGCATTCTACGCTGTTGGCTACAGGCGCGAGCAGACCACAAGACGGTATGCCGCGACCTGACATCTTTCCGGTGCCTCGGCACAATGAAAGGAAGACGACGTGTTTTTTCTCAGCGATATCCTGAACAAGAAAATCACCTTGCCGAAGGCCGGTGAGGCGCTACCCGGGCGCGCCAAGGCTATCCCGACAGCAGCGAAACACTATGTGTCCAAGCACCCGCTCAAGGCACCCTATCCGGAAGGGCTGGAAATGGCCCTGTTCGGCATGGGATGCTTCTGGGGTGCCGAGCGGCTTTTCTGGCAAACGGAAGGTGTGTGGGTAACTGCGGCCGGCTATGCCGGTGGCCTCACGCCCAACCCTACCTACCAGGAAACCTGCACGGGCCTGACCGGCCACGCCGAGGTGGTGCTGGTGGTCTTCGACCCGAAGGTCGTCTCCTACAGCGCATTGCTCAAGCTGTTCTGGGAAAGCCACGATCCAACGCAAGGCATGCGCCAAGGCAACGATGTCGGCACCACGTACCGCTCGGCGATCTATACCTATGGCGAGGCCCAGTACCAGGCGGCGATTGCATCGCGCGATGCCTACGAAGCCTCGTTGCACAACGCCGGTCGCAGCAAGATCAGCACTGAGATTTCACCTGCGCCGGAGTTTTATTTCGCCGAGGAAGAACACCAGCAATATCTGGCCAAGAATCCGAACGGCTATTGCGGCCTTCAGGGAACAGGCGTGGCATGCCCGATCCCTGTTGCGGCTTCGGCCTGATGTGATGCGGGTAACACCCAGTCGTCTCATCGCGCTTTGGTGATGGCGATTTTCCAAAAGGTCAAAAATTCCGGGTGAATTTTGTTTCAGGCCATGCCAGATTGACCGTGGCGGGGGCGGAGGCTCCCGCCCAATCTGCGCGCCGGCGCTAAAAGGTGACCGGCGTGCTGCACTACAACGGAAAAACAACCGACAGGGTGTGGACCACATGAAACGTATCGTCCTCGGCCTTTTGGCCGCTACAGCTATGATTTTCCCGGCATTCGCCGCGGACATCCAGCCGGCTCTGCTGTACGATCTCGGCGGAAAGTTCGACAAATCCTTCAACGAGGCTGCCTTTAACGGAGCCGAGAAATTCAAGACCGAAACCGGCATTGCCTATGTCGAGTTCGAGGTGTCAAACGCCTCGCAGCGCGAGCAGGCGCTGCGCCGCTTTGCCGAAGACGGCCGCAGCCCGATCGTCATGGCAGGCTTCTCCTGGGTCGATTCCCTGAAGAAGGTTGCCGCCGAATATCCTGAACTCAAATTTGCGATCATCGATGACGCGGTCGACCTGCCGAACGTTCGCTCGCTGGTGTTCAAGGAACACGAAGGCTCCTATCTGGTCGGCGTCATGGCGGCGATCGCCTCCAAGTCCAAGAAGGTCGGCTTCATCGGCGGCATGGACATTCCGCTGATCCGCAAGTTCGGTTGCGGTTATGTCGGCGGCGCGAAGTCGGCGGGCGCAACGGACGTCATCCAGAACATGACCGGCGATACGCCGGCCGCCTGGAACGACCCGGCCAAGGGCGGTGAAATCGCCAAGACCCAGATCGACCAGGGTGCGGATGTCATCTACGCCGCAGCCGGCGGCACCGGCGTTGGCGTTCTTCAAGCCGCCGCAGACGCCGGCAAGCTCGGCATCGGCGTCGATTCCAACCAGAACGGCCTGCAGCCCGGCAAGGTGCTGACCTCGATGCTCAAGCGCGTCGACGTCGCCGTCTACAACTCGTTCATGGATGCCAAGGACGACAAATTCACCGCCGGCCTGAACAATCTCGGCCTCAAGGAAGGTGGCGTCGACTACGCCATGGACGACAACAACAAGGATCTCGTCACGGCTGACATGAAGGCAGCGGTCGAAAAGGCCAAGGCCGACATCATTGCCGGTACGGTCGAGGTTCATGACTACACGTCGGACAGCGCCTGCCCTTACTAAGACACATGAAATAGCATCGAAACCGCCGGGGTCATTCCCGGCGGTTTTCTTTTGGGGGAGCGATGTCGCCGACGATTGTCACCATGCGGAAGGAGCACGCCAAGGCCGTGTCCCTTTTGCGATGCGCTGCCTTTTTTGAAGGCAGCAGCCGCACTCCAGACCAGGATGCCGGCGAACTATGTGCGCTCGTCGAAAACGACGATTTTGAAACCGCCTTGGTCGCCATCGTGGACGGGCAGCCCGTCGGTTCGGTGCTGCTTGTCCGTCATGAACTCGATGCCGCACACGATCTCACGCCATGGCTGGCTGGCCTCGTGGTCGCCGAAGATCATCGGCATCTCGGCATAGGCTCGGCTCTGGTCAGGGCACTTGAGGAACGCGCCGTATCGCTCGGTGTCGAAACCCTCCATCTCTACACGTGGGATGCGCGCGATTTTTATGTCCGGCTCGGATGGAAGGAAGTTGCATCCTTCGTGCAGGACGGCGAGCCCGCCGTACTCATGTCGCGCAAGCTGCGCTCATAGTTTTCCGACCAGATAGCCGAGCGCAAACATCAAGATGAGGCCAATCGCGACGATCAGGCCGCGTCTTTTTTCCGTTGCGTGGGACCCGCTGTCTGGCACGTTACGCCCAAGAGTGGAAACGGGGGCGCCAACCGGTGCAAAATTTCCGCCGGCGTCCCGGGCGGCGCCCTGCATTTGCGGCAGCCCGGATATCCGCTGAAGCACCGAGTTCCAGCCTTCGTCAGCGTGACTGCTGTCATTGTCGCCAAG
>MKRZ01000063.1:0-16212 GCA_001897075.1 Mesorhizobium sp. 61-13
GAGATTGCGCCGGTAGAAGGCGTTCGATTCTTCGGCCGTCGAGAAGCCGGCATACTGGCGGATCGTCCATGGCTTCTGGACATACATGGTGGGGTAGGGGCCGCGCAGGTAAGGGTCGAGGCCGGGATAGGTGTCGAGATTGTCGAGGCCGGCAAGGTCGTCCTCGCTGTAGAGGCGCTTGAGCGCGATGCCCTCAGGCGTGACCCACTTGCCATCCACCTTGATTGTACGGCGATGCGCCGGCGCCCACGCAATAGTACTAAAATCGGGGATCATGCTGATTATGCCTCGATCTCTTGATCGATACGAATTGGGACGAGCGGATCGCAGAAAACGACGCCGTCGGTGGGGCCGGGCCGTTTCTCCGCAGCAAGCGTTTGCACGGCACGTTCCGTCTTGGCCGGATAAAGCGTTGTGCCGACAATCTTGCGGCTGCCGGTTTTGTATGCCGCCGCCCGTTCGACGGCGGACGCCTTCACGCGAGTCTGGATGTGGCCGGCCTTCAGGCTGGCGAGCACCCCGCCTTCGGCCTCAATGCGCTGGAATTCGGCCCATGCGGCCTCGCAAAGATTTTCGGTCAGCGCCTCTACCCCGCCCGATCCTCTTGCCGGATCGTTGACGTGATCGATATGGCTTTCGCGCATCATGACCAGTTGGGTGTTGCGCGCGATGCGGCGGGCAAAGCCTTCCGGCAAACCGTGGGCAATGGTGTGCGGCAGGACCGAGATCGTGTCGGCACCTCCCGCAGCGGCTGCGAAGCAGGCGATTGTGTTGCGCAGGATGTTCGTCTCGCTATCAAGGCGGCTGATCATCCGCATGGACGTTTCGGCGTGCACGACGGTGGGCGACGACGGAATGGCGCAGGCCTCCTGGATGCGCGCCCACAGCCGTCGCAAGGCCCTGATCTTGGCCATCGAGACGAACTGGTTCTGGTCCACGCTAAGCGCGAAGCCGATATGCGGCGCGGCGTAGACGAGCGCTTGCCGGGCTTCCTCAAAGAGTTTCAGATGTGAAACGGCGGACGCCAGCATGACGCCCAGTTCCTGCGCCTCCGTCGCCCCGGCGTTGTGCACGACCCTGCCATCCGCTTCGAGCAGGACGCCTGGCACGTCCATGGCGAAGAAATGCGCCAGCGATTGCGGCATCGAGGCTTTCAGCGCCTCAAGCGACATGCGCAGCCGGCCGGTTCCAGCAAAGGTTGCAGCGGGATCGACGCCAAACGACAGGTTCAGCTTGGCAGGATCCACCTTGGTGCGCGAGACGAGGGCAACGAGCCAGTCGGCCATCGCACGGCTGGCCGGATGAACGTCGATGCGCACCTGCACGTCGTTGAGAGAAACGCCTTCGAGCAGGCGTTCAAGGGTTTCGACGCTGCTCGGCAAGCCATAGCCGAAGGCGTTTGGCGCGCCTTCGAACACCAGCGCCAGCCCGGTCGCACCTTGGGCGATGTCCTCGGCAATTTGCGCCTTGGCCCGTTCGATGTCGGGATCGTCCACGCGCTGGCAAATCGTCCACGGCCGGGACGGGCGGGCGCGAACACTGGCTTGGGTATCTTCACGGCGCGCGTAGAGCGGTTCGATGCGCAGGCCGTCATCGGTGTGGGAAACCAGCGTTTCCTCGAACGAAGCCCCGGCAAGCGCTTTTTCGGCGAGTACCCGCCAACGCTTCTCCTGCCCATCATTATTCTGTGTTGTCTCGCTCAAGGCTCCGGCGCCCTCCGCTGTACTTGATTGCCGGCCGCATCAGCCTGGATCAAGTCACTCTAAGGTTCCTGTATCCATACCGCAATGCAACAGATGTCTGAGGCCGCCAAAGTTGCGTCTTTGATTTTCGCTAATGGCTCACTATACCTGCACAAATGGCGTGGTTCGCGAAGTTGGACACATCGGGTTTGCGGAGATTTGCATAATGGCCGACAACGAAAGCATCTTCCTGGGAGCCAGCCGCAAGCCGGATGACAGCTACCAGAGGCCCGAGAACCTTTTGCTGCAATATGGCAACCGGCATGGGTTGGTGACCGGCGCGACAGGCACCGGCAAGACGGTGACCCTGCAGATCATGGCTGAAGGATTTTCCAATGCCGGCGTGCCGGTGTTTTGCGCCGATATCAAAGGTGACTTGTCCGGCATCGCGATGATGGGCGAAGCCAAGGATTTTCTGCTCAAGCGTGCCGAGCAGATCAAGCTGGAGCCTTATGAATTCCAGGAATTCCCGGTGATCTTCTGGGACCTTTTCGGCGAGCAGGGACATCCGATCCGCGCTACCGTTTCGGAAATGGGCCCGCTGCTGTTGTCGCGCCTGATGAACCTCACCGAGGCGCAGGAAGGCGTGATGAACATCGCCTTTCGTATCGCCGACGAAGAAGGCCTGCTTCTGCTCGACATGAAGGATTTGCAGGCATTGCTTGCCAACCTTGCCGAGCGTGCCGAAGAAATCGGCGCGCGCTACGGCAATGTCACCAAGCCTTCGGTGGGAGCGATCCAGCGCTCGCTGCTAATATTGGAAGAACAGGGCGGCAAGAACTTCTTCGGCGAACCGGCTTTGCGCATAGCAGACATCATGCGCACCACGCGCGACGGTCGCGGCGCGATCAACGTGCTGGCCGCCGACAAGCTGATGATGAACCCGAGGCTCTACGCGACGTTCCTGCTTTGGCTGATGTCGGAGCTGTTCGAGGTGTTGCCCGAGGTGGGCGACCCGGACAAGCCGAAGCTGGTCTTCTTCTTCGATGAGGCGCACCTGTTGTTCGACGATGCGCCGAAAGCGCTGGTCGACCGTGTCGAGCAGGTCGTTCGCCTGATCCGCTCGAAAGGGGTCGGCGTCTATTTTGTTACGCAAAACCCGCTGGATGTGCCCGAAACCGTACTGGCGCAGCTTGGCAACCGCGTACAGCACGCGCTGCGCGCCTATACGCCGCGCGAACAGAAGGCGGTCAGGACTGCCGCAGATACGTTCCGGCCCAATCCGGATTTCGACTGCGCGACGACAATCACCCAACTGGGCACGGGCGAGGCGCTTGTCTCGACGCTCGAGGCAAAAGGCGTGCCCTCGATGGTGCAGCGGACACTGATCCGCCCACCGGCATCGCGCCTTGGTCCGATTACGCCGGATGAAAGGCGCAAGCTTATCGCCGAAAGCCCGGTCGCCGGTCAGTATGACGAGGCGGTTGATCGGGAATCGGCCTTCGAGATCCTGCAGAAGAAGGCGAAGGACGCGCAGGCGGCCCAGGAGCAATCGACGCAGTCGGGTGGCTCGCGCTGGACCCTGCCGGACTTTGGCGGCAGCGACAACAACACCTCGGCCGAGCGCGGCACGACGCGCCGGGCGCCGGCGCCACGAGCTTCGAATCGCCAGACCGTGGCCGAGGCGGCAATCAAGTCGGTGGTCCGCTCGGTCGGATCTTCGGTTGGCCGCGCGATTGTTCGCGGTATCCTGGGAAGCCTGTCGCGCGGTCGATAGGCTTGGGTCGGGGTGCCTGAAGCACCCCGACATAGTCTGGCCAGTTGAACTAGAAGAAAAGACCGCGGACGCGGCCGAGCAGCACTGAGCCTTCGGGGACGCCTGCGTCGATGGGCGTTCTCGACTGGTAGGAATTGGCGGCAACCGGTGCGCCGAGCCCAGCCGTGACCAGGATTGGCGTGCTGTTGGGCACCCGGTCGTAGAGGTCGATGATGTCCTGGTTCATCAGCCGGACGCAGCCCGACGAGACGGATTTTCCAATCGAACTCCACTCCGGCGAACCGTGCAGGCGGTAAAGCGTGTCTTGGCCATTCTGGAAGATGTAGAGCGCGCGTGCGCCAAGCGGATTGGTGAGTCCCGGCGGCATGCCGCCATTGCGGACACTGTATTTTTCCAGCTCCGGCTGCCGAGCGATCATTTCATCCGGCGGTGTCCAGGTGGGCCACTTGCGCTTCCACTGCACCACGGCGCTGCCGGACCATTCGAAACCGGCGCGGCCAAGCCCAACGCCGTAGCGGATCGCCTGACCGCCTTCACGCACCAGATAGAGGAAGTGCGCCGAGGTATCGACAACGATGGTTCCGGGTCTCTGTCCCGTCGGGTCGGCAACGATCTGGCGCAGGAACTGCGGGTCCATCTTGCGGATCGGCACGGCCGGAACCTCATAGCCTTCGTCAATGACGGGGCCGTACATCATCTCGTAGCTGCCGAGTTCAGGTTCCACCGGTTGCTCGACCGGAGGCGGAGGCATCTGGCTGGTGGTGGTGCACGCGGAAACGGCGGTCGCCGCAGCGCCAATGGCGGCAAGATTGAGAAACCTGCGCCTGCTCAGCGCAGCGGGAGAAGAGATGATTGCCATGGCGTTGCCCTGATTTTCGCGATCCAACAAACTAAACGGCGCACCCGAAAGCACGTTCCCTCCCAAAATCGACCCTCCCGACAGGGCGCGATAGGTAGCCTTGAATCTGGCCTCAGGGTGGACAAACAAAGGCAATGATGTGGCGGCCGAACCACTGTTGCAATTCGGCAACTGGGTTATAGGCCCATTTGAGGCCAGTTCAGCAGGCAACGGCGCTATCCGTAGGTCAAAAGACCTTCGAGCGACGGCAAGATTAGAGTTGGGGAGAAATCTCGGTATTCGTCCGGTTGATCGGCGCGGTTGATCCAGACGGTGCGAAAGCCGGCCTTGGTTGCGCCGGCCACGTCCCACCGGTTGGAGGATTGGAAAGAAACCGCTGCGGGATAGAGACGCCAAGCCGTTGTCACGATGTCATAGACGTTGGGATCGGTCTTGAAACGCTTGACCTCGTCGACTGAGAAAACGTCGTCGAGAATTTGATCCAGCGCTGCGGACTTGACCGCGGCGTTGAGCATTTCAGGCGAACCGTTGGACAGGATGGCGAGCTTGGCGCCCGACGCTTTCAAGGCGCGCAGCACGCCGGGGACTTCCGGATAGCAATCCAGGTTCCAATAGGCATCCAGCAGTTTCTGCCTGAGGGAAGGATCGGCGCTGGGAATTTTGCGCAAGGCAAAGTCGAGCGCTTGCTCGGTCAACTGCCAGAAATCCACATAGGCGCCCATGAGCGACCTTACCCATGAATATTCAAGCTGCTTGGCGCGCCACAGCTCGGAAAGCAGTTGGCCTTGGGGGCCGATGTCGCTGGCATGGCGGCGCACGGCGGCGTGCACGTCGAAAAGCGTGCCGTAGGCGTCGAATACATAGGCGGCGTGTGGCATGTTGCTGTTGTGGAACGTGATATCGCCTTGTGCAAGCGCGTATTGCCGATTGGTTCCGTCTCTGGCACCAACAAATCCCCGCCATGACGATTGACGAACGGCTTGGAAGCCTTGTCCAATGGCGATGAAATTCTGCTGATCAATGGAATACGGATACCGAAGATGGCAATCTCGACCGCTGCGCAAACAACGACATGGACCTATGTGGATGGTGACTGGCACGAGGGCAATGTGCCGCTTCTCGGACCGCGCAGCCACGCCATGTGGCTTGGCTCGAGCGTGTTCGACGGCGCGCGCTGGTTCGAGGACGTTGCGCCCGATCTCGACCTTCATGCCCGCCGGGTAAACACCTCGGCCATAGCCTTGGGCCTGAAGCCGACCATGACGCCTGAAGAAATCGTCGGCTTGACCTGGGACGGCCTCAAGAAATTCGACGGCAAGACGGCCGTCTACATCAGGCCGATGTATTGGGCCGAGCATGGCGGCTACATGGCGGTGGCGGCCGACCCGGCTTCGACACGCTTCTGCCTGTGCCTTTACGAAGCACCGATGTTGCCGCCGAGCGGCTTTTCGATAACAGTTTCGCCATTCCGACGGCCGACGATCGAGACGATGCCGACCAATGCCAAGGCCGGTTGCCTATATCCCAACAATGGGCGTGCGATTTTGGAAGCCAAGATGCGCGGCTTCGACAATGCGCTTGTTCTGGACATGTTGGGCAACGTCGCGGAGACCGGATCGTCCAACATATTCCTGGTCAAGCAGGGCCATGTCTTCACGCCGGCGGCCAACGGCACGTTCCTTTCCGGCATCACGCGCGCCCGCACGGCGGGGCTGCTTGCTGACAGCGGCCTTCAGGTCACCGAAAAGACGCTTTCCGTGCGCGATTTCCTCGAGGCGGACGAGATTTTCTCGACCGGAAACCATTCCAAGGTGGTGCCGGTTACGCGTATAGAGGAACGACATCTCCAGCCCGGCCCTGTGGCCAAAAAGGCGCGGGAGCTTTATTGGCAATGGGCGCATTCGACTTCTGCGTCGTGAGGTCATAAAAGAGCGTCGTTGCGTCGCTCCGGTGTTGCTCCGGAGTGATCCAGACCTATCTTAGTTCGGCAGAAAAAGCCGAATTTTCATTGAGGAGTAGACCCATGGCTTTCGAACTTCCCGCTTTGCCCTACGACTATGAGGCATTGCAGCCTTACATGTCCAAAGAGACGCTCGAATATCACCACGACAAGCACCACAAGGCTTATGTCGACAACGGCAACAAGCTGGCCGCCGAAGCAGGCATGGGCGACCTGTCGGTGGAAGAAGTCGTCAAGCAGTCCTTCGGCAAGAATGCCGGTCTCTTCAACAATGCTGCCCAGCATTACAACCACATCCATTTCTGGAAGTGGATGAAGAAGGGTGGCGGCGGCAACAAGCTGCCGAGCGCGCTGCAGAAGGCGGTTGATTCCGATCTCGGCGGCTATGACAAGTTCAAGGCCGATTTCATTGCGGCAGGCACCACCCAGTTCGGCTCGGGCTGGGCCTGGCTTTCGGTCAAGGATGGCAAGTTGGCCATCTCCAAGACGCCGAACGGCGAGAACCCGCTGGTTCATGGCGCATCGCCGATCCTGGGCGTCGATGTGTGGGAGCACTCCTATTACATCGACTACCGCAACGCCCGTCCGAAATATCTCGAGGCGTTCGTAGACAGCCTGATCAATTGGGATCACGTCCTCGAACTTTATGAAAAAGCGAAGGGCTGATCGGCTCGACCAAAAAGCCCCGGTTCGCCCGGGGTTTTTTTATTTCCGGCACGATTATCACGTAACCGTGAGGCGAAATTCCGAAATTTTTAGGCCAGCTTGCGCGTTGTACGCCGGTTACCTTTTGTGTTTCAACAAGGAGAGCCTACGGAATGAGAAAGCTCATATTCGCCATCTCAATGCTTACCCTCGCAGTGTCAGCCGCATCTGCCGATCCAGTCCTCGACCGCCTGCAGATGATGAAAGAGCGCGGCAAGATCGTCGGCGAATTGGCCAAGATGGTGAAGGGCGAACAGGCCTTCGACGCGGCAACGGTGGATACGGCTCTCAAAGCGTTGCAGGTGAATGCCGAGAAATTTGACGCAGATGCACTTTTCCCGGCCGGCAGCACTGATGGTGATACCACGGCCAGCCCGAAGATTTGGGAAGACATGGCTGGTTTCAAGGCAACTGAAGACAAGTACCTTGCCGACGTGAAAGCCGCCGCCGCGGCTGCACCGGCCGATGTCGATGCCCTCAAGGCCCAGATCGGCGTGCTTGGGTCGAATTGCAGCACCTGCCACCAGACCTACAGGATCAAGAAGGGCTGACGGCTGCAGATGCCGCGGCTCAAAAAGCTTGCCGGTGCAATCCTGACGCTAGCGGGTGTCGGGGTTGTCGCCGGCTGGATGCTGTCGGCGCCGACCAAGGTAGACCCGCAAGTGATAGCCGCCGCAGGGCCCGGTGACGCGGCAAGGGGCGAGCGCATCTTCAATGCCGGCGGGTGCGCCTCCTGCCACGCCAAGCCTGGCTCCAAGGATGCAGGACAGCTGGAGTTGACGGGCGGCTTGGCCCTCAAGACGCCGTTCGGCACCTTTGTAGCGCCCAATATTTCGCAGCATGGCAAAGATGGCATCGGCTTGTGGTCGCGGGAGGATTTTGCCAATGCCATGCTGAAAGGCGTATCGCCTTCCGGCGAGCATCTCTATCCGGCTTTCCCATACACGTCCTATGCCCGCATGAAGCCGGCGGATGTTGCCGATCTTTACGCGTTCATGCAGACCTTGCCCGCTGTGAGCGGCAAGGCCGACGGCCATTCGCTGGCTTTTCCCTTCAATGTCCGGCGCGGCATCGGGCTATGGAAACGGCTCTATCTCGGCAGTGATCCGGTTGTAGCCTTACCAGACGGCACGCCTGAGCCAGTGGTTGCAGGGCGCTATCTGGTCGAAGGACCGGGCCATTGCGGCGAATGCCATACGCCCCGCAATTTTGCCGGTGGCAGCGACAAGGTCCGATGGCTGGCAGGTGCGCCAGCCGCCGAGGGGGAGGGTATTGTTCCCAATATCACCTCGGGAGAGGGTGGGATTGGCGAATGGTCCGAAGGGGACATCGCCAACTACCTCGAAACCGGCTTCACGCCGGATTTCGATTCGGTTGGCGGGGCCATGGTGGAAGTCCAGAAAAACATGGCGAAACTGACGCCGGAAGATCGCGCTGCCATTGCCGCATATCTCAAGGCAATACCACCGCATCCGAACGGATATCCGCCACGTAAGCCGGCGACAAACTGACGGGTGGTTTCGCGCCGGCTCGCACCGGCGCGAGCCTTTCATCAAGCGAGCGGCGTGGCGTCGCTTTTGCCCGTTATCTTCAGGGCAAAGGCATAGCTGAAGGCAATTTCCTCAAGTCGTGAAAACCGCCCCGATGCGCCGGCGTGGCCGGATTCCATGTTGATCTTGAACAGCACCGGATTGTCGCCGCTTTTGCGCTCCCGCAGCCTGGCAACCCATTTGGCCGGTTCCCAATACGTCACGCGCGGATCTGTGAGGCCGGCGACGGCGAGGATCGGCGGATAGTTGTGGGGCGCAACATTGTCGTAGGGCGAATAGGCGGCAATGGTTCGATAGTCCTCGACCGATGTGATCGGATTGCCCCATTCGGGCCATTCCGGTGGTGTCAGGGGCAAGGTTTCGTCGAGCATGGTGGTGAGCACGTCGACGAAGGGGACTTCGGCGATGATACCGCCAAATGCGTCAGGCGCCATGTTGGCAACGGCGCCCATCAGCATGCCGCCAGCCGATCCGCCCTGGGCTACGATGCGATCGTGGGAGGTGTAGCCTTCGGCAACAAGGTGTTGGGCGACAGCGATGAAGTCCTTGAAGGTGTTTTCCTTCTTGGTCCGTTTGCCCTCGTCGTACCAGGCATATCCCTTGTCCTTGCCGCCTCGGACATGGGCAATGGCGTAGACGAAGCCGCGATCGACAAGCGACAGGCAATTTGTGTTGAAGGAGGCCGGAATGGCGATGCCGTAGGACCCGTAGCCATAAAGCAGGCAAGGTGCCGACCCGTCCAAGACGGTGTCGCGATGGTAGAGCAGCGAAACCGGAACGCTTTCGCCATCGGGAGCCGAGGCCATCAGCCGCCGCGTGACATAGTGCGACGCGTCATGCCCGGACGGAACTTCCTGCGTTTTCAGGAGCTCGCGTTCCCGCGTTTTCATATTGTAGTCGAACACTTGCGCCGGCGTGGTCATTGATGAGTAGGAAAAGCGCATGACGTCGGTGTCGTATTCATAGGAGCCCGACAGGCCGAGCGAAAACGCTTCCTCATCGAAGGAAATCGTGTGCTCATGACCGCTCGCACGGTCGCGCACGACGATACGCGGCAGGCCCTCCAGCCGCTCCAGGCGGACAAGATAGTTCTTGAAGCCGATGACCGACAGGATCAGCCTGCCGGGTTGGTGCGGGACGAGTTCCTTCCAGTTGGCGCGGACCGGGTCGCCTGCCGGCGCGGTCATGATCTTGAAGTCTTTCGCGCCGCCTTCATTGGTCAAAATGAAGAAGATGTCGCCGCCTTCTTCCAGATCGTATTGCAGGCCGATCTCCCGTGGTGCAACCAGCTTGGGTTCGGCATGCGGCTCGCTGGCCTTCAATAGGCGGTATTCCGACGTTTCATGGTCGTTGATGCCGATCAGGATCCAGTCGTTGGCGCGCGTTCCGCCGACATCCATGAAAAAGCCGGGGTCCGCCTCTTCATAGACAAGGCGGTCGTTGGCCGGGTTATCGCCGATCTTGTGAAACAGGACCTTCGAGGGGCGGTGATTGGCATCGAGCCGCGTGTAGAAGAAGCCGTCATTGTCCGCATTCCAGACACCGGAGCCACCGGTGTCGCCGATCTGGTCGGCGAGGTCGGCTCCGCTGGCCAGGTCCCGCACGCGCAACGAGAAAAACTCAGAGCCGCGATCGTCAAACGCCCACAACAGGCGCTTGTGATCCGAGGAATGATCGATGCCGCCCAAGCGGAAATAGGCTTTTCCCTCGGCTTCGGCGTCGCCATCCAGCAGGATTTGTTCTTCGCCGCCCTCTCTTGGCAGGCGGAAGTATCGCGGCTGCTCGCCGCCCAGCTTGAACGACGACCCGTAGGCGAAAGGTCCGTCTTTCATTGGCACCGAAGAATCGTCTTCCTTGATGCGCGCCTTCATCTCCTGGAACAGCGTCTTTTGCAGGCCGGCCGTGTCTGCCATCAGTTTTTCCTGATAGGCATTTTCGGCTTCCAGATGGGCTCGGATCTTCGTGTCGAGCAAAGCCGGATCCCGGAACACGTCCTGCCAGTTGTCCGCCCGCATCCACGCGAATTCGTCAGCGCGCGTCACGCCGTGCCGGGTGTCGGAAACCGGATGTCGCTCGGGACGGGGCGGGGTGGCGGTTTGGAAAGCGGTCTTTGTCATCGATGCTGCCATGTTGATTGCTGGCGTCGAATGACCACGTTCGGGCGCGGCGTTCAAGGGGAGAGGCGGCTCAGTAAAGATGGCAAGCAAGGCTCGTACCGAAGCCAGGATTCATGAGAGCTTGACTGCATTTGTAGCGATCAATTCAGTTCATAACGTAAATATTTCGTAAAGACATGTACCGGAGCGGGCACATGGGTGTTCCCGTAAGTTGTGGTTGTGTATTATTAATTGAAGTTAAGATCGATAACTTCTGAATAACAACCAAAGTAGCCCATCGGGCGAATTGACTTGCAACAGGTGTAGGCCCATTAAGATTTGGCAGGACGAATCGTGTGGGATTCGTGGTGTGTCAATTCGTTCAAGATGCCCTCAATACAAGCGAAGGGCATAGCCATCCAAGTCTCTCGTTGGGATCCAAAGATCATGGACATTGCAGAAGCCCCTAACAGAAACAGCGATATGCTGATTGAGCTTACTGCCGATGTTGTGGCGGCTTATGTCAGCAACAATCCGGTTCCTGTCGGCGAACTGCCGAACCTGATTGCCGATATTCATGCCGCGCTGGGGCGCGTTGGCGGAACTGCCGAGCCGCAGCCTGTCGACAAGCAAAAGCCAGCCGTGAATCCGAAACGATCAGTCCACGACGAGTACATCGTTTGTCTTGAGGACGGCAAGAAGTTCAAGTCGTTGAAGCGCCACCTGATGACTCACTACGGCCTCAGCCCCGACCAGTATCGCGAAAAGTGGGGCCTGGACGCGACCTATCCTATGGTCGCGCCGCACTATGCTGCAGCAAGGTCTCAGTTGGCCAAGAAGATGGGCCTCGGGCGCAAGCGCAAGGGTCGCTAAGCCGGGTACCCGGGGGCGCGTGTCCCTGCGTTTGCTTGCAGACTGGCCTTGCCAGCATGCATTTGCGGTACTGACTTCGTCCCACCTGCTTTTCACTTTCTCGAATGCTTGAGCGGCGCCGTTGGCGCCGTTTTCCTTTTAGCGGCCTGATTTCACAGGCGCGGACCCGGACGCACCGGGCGTCTGGTGGGACGCTGCGCCGCAAAGCAGCCTATCCAGGGCCTGCTTCAGCGCGATGTGCCGGTTCAGGTCGTAGCTCCAGTGCCGCCTCAATCCCTTGATCCGTTCGCGGTTGATCAAGCGTTCGACGCGTTCGATCAGCTTGGTCCGTTCCTCTTGTCCGGCTTCGAGCGCGGTCGAGAGGTCAATGCCTCCCAGCAGGCGAAGAGCCACTCTTTGCGCGGCTTCGGCCGTATCCGCGAGTTTCTGGCTGGCGAAAATGTTCGCTTCCAGTTCAAGCCTGCCCATCTGTCCTGTCTCCTCTGAATTGGAGCTCGAACTATTGCGGCGGTCCGGCAGGCAGTGGAGAAAATTTCAGGTTTATTCACGATCGAAAATTTGAAAACGTATATTTGTCAAATGGTTATGCCAAACGATCCTGATTTTAGGTTCTTTGTTTGTTCACACCTGAGGGAAGGGTCGATATAAGGAACATATTCCTATTTCTGGAGGAAAGTTCCGTGCATGCCCATATTGCCTCTCCTGCTGAAGACCCTTTGCGCCTGACCATCGAGGCCAATCCGGTCGGTAGTGGTTTCCAGCCGGTGCCGAAGCTTCGTGACGAAGTTGTCATGGATGTTTGCGAATGCCTGATCGATATGGCTTCGGCGCTCTTTTCGCTGCCGAGCAAGGAACTGCGAGGGTCGGGGCGATCGACGCTGCCGGTTTCGCGGGTTCGCCAGATCGCGATGTATGTCGCGCATGTGGTGCTGAGACTGACGATGGCGGATGTGGGTCGTGGATTCGGCAGGGACCGCACCACCGTCTTGCACGCTTGCCAGCTTGTCGAGGATCTCCGTGACGATGCGGAATACGATCGGGTCGTCTCGATGTTCGAACGGGTGGCATCCGCGGCATTCCGCACCAGATTGGGGCTTTGACATGGATGAACTCGCACAGTCGGGCGCGCGCGTGCTGCACTTTCTGTCGAAAGGCCCTGCATCGATATGTCCAGCCTCAAGAGCCGGGGAGACGTTGCTCGAAGCGCAGGAGCGGGGGACGATTTCGCTGGACGAGGAAATTCTCGACAGGATGGTGGCGCGGGGACTCCTTCTCAGGTCATCAGATCACATTTCCCTTTCGCAGCAGGGAAATGAGCTTGCGCGCCAACTGAACGCCGCCAAGCGGGCTGCCGCTTCCCCGGGGATGGAAATCGGCACCGTTGCGATAGAAACCGATGGCGGGTTTCGCAGCGTACTCGCAAACCTGTCCGAGTCGCCGCTCGCCCAATTGGTGAGGATGAAGACCAAGGCTGGCAAGCCATTCCTTTCCACCCGGGAATTCGACGCCGGCGAGAGGCTTCGGTCTGACTATACGCGCGGCCAGCTCATGCCGAGGATGGGCGCGAACTGGATTGCAAGCGTTGCCTCGGGGCGGCGCGCGGGAGGCGGTGTTGCTGAACTGACGGACGCCGCGCTTAGCGCAAGGCTAAGGGTGGAAGGCGCGATTTCCAGCGTCGGCCCGGAACTGTCGGGGGTGCTGCTCGATATCTGCTGTTTCTTGAAAGGGCTGGAGCAGGTGGAGATGGAGCGGGGATGGCCGGTGCGCTCGGCCAAGGTGGTGCTCAAGACGGCCTTGGGGGTGCTGGCCCGCCACTATTTTCCCGAGCGCGCTGCGAACAACGGTTCACAGCGAAAAATGCTGCATTGGGGGTCGCAGGACTACCGCCCAAGCCTGTCGGGCCAGTAGGTCATGCCGGAGCGGCAAGGTTGCAGATCAGGCGTTTTGTCTTGCCGCTTCGGCGTCGCGAAGGATGCGCTTCACCATCGCGCGCAGGCCGTTCGCGCGCTGCGATGACAGGTGTTCGTCAAGCCCCAGCACCTTGAGCGTCGCTTCGGCGTCGATCTTGAGGATCTCGCTCGCCTTGTGGCCGGAGAACAGGGCAAGCATGATGGCTACAAGGCCGCGGACGATATGCGCGTCGGAATCGCCCTTGAATGTGATGACGGGGTCTGCGCCCGCGCCATATTCGGTCGTAAGCCACACCTGGCTGACGCAGCCCTGCACCTTGTTGGCCGCCGTCCGGTCGCTATCGGAAAATTCCGGTAGAGCCTCGCCCAGTTCGATCACGTAGCGATAGCGCTCTTCCCATTCGTCAAGGAATGAAAAGTCGTCGAGAATGGCTTGGATCGTGGTGCCCATGCCGCAGCATATAGTCTTGCCGCACAGTGCCGTCACGGAAAAAAGAATCAGGCCCTAGTTGCCGGCGGATTTGGCGCTGGTGGGCAGCGGTATGCTGCCGGTTGTGGCGGGCTCGCCCTGTTCGACCGGCGCGTCCTCAATGAGCGTGGCGGCGATCTTGGCGGTCATTTTCGCGCGTTCCGAGATGGTGTGTACGGCCGATGCACCGGTTTCGCAGACGTCGGGTTTGCGCTCGCAGATGCCGGCAAGGTCGCCGACCGCTTCCTGAGCGGCTATCAACGCCTGGATCGGATTGACGCTCTCCCGGCCTTGCTCGTCGGGGCCGACATCGAATGGCAGGGCCAGAAGAACAAGCGAAAACCAAAACGCAAGTCTGATCAGGAAACCCATGTCGACATTCTCTCACGGTCGGATCGCGCGGGTCGCGCTTATGCATCCCTTTTTCATGCGTACTATGCCCACTCGTGAACCAAGGGCGGCTTGTGCTCAAGAGAACAATTTAGTTCAAATTTTAACAGAGGACGTCGAAGCGGCATCGCGGAGTTCATCCGGTGCAAGTGCGCTTCTTCCCGACAAACACCGACTGCCCGGCCAAGGCATTGTTCCTGCTCCGATTTTTAGCATCTTGATTGGCAAGGCGGGTAATTTTTCCGCATGCCGAAGGGATGTCGTGCCTCCTAACCGTTCATTTACCATAGACGGAATTGCTGCCTGCAAGACGGCGCGCTCACCGAAATCCAAGCCGAAATTCATCGGCAGCCGACTACTTTTATCCATTCCTTAAAGGCTGAATGCGACTTTCGGGCTCAACCATAATCGACCTGTCAAGCAGGTCAGCACAGGGCGTTGAGTTGAGTTCGATTGCGACCAGATACGTTGGACTAGCTGACGCGATGGCCGCCGGTTGCGAGCGTCTCGTGCATGGCACAGTTGCGGAACGCCAAATGCGCCAAAGCCAGCGCCGCTTCATCGGCACGATGCTGTGCATCCCGTTTTTCGCCGCAGGCGCCGCCGTGACCTTGATCACTTCAAGCGTCGGCGCGTCAGTTACGCTGGCGGTGATATTTGCCGTCTTCGGCCTCTGCTGGCTCACTGCGCTATTGGTCTCCGCGACGGGGCGCATGAACATTTTCGGCGGCGTGGCTCTAGTAGGGTCGGCGCTGGGACTGGCTGTGCTTTTGACGTCCGCAGGTGGACTGGCGTCGCCGATGGCGATGCTTGCATTAGCTCTTCCCGTCGAAGCTTTCTGGGTGGGCAAGTCGCGGCAAGCGGCAATTGCCGGTTCGCTCGCGGCGGTCGCTGCAATCCTTCTACAGCTCTTGCCCGGTGGGCTCGTCCTGCCGCTTGCGGAGCCGGCCGCCTGGCAATGGCTGTTCCCGTTGGCGTGGGTTGCGACGTTGGTTCCCCGCCTGACAGGGTTCCGCGGCGAAGATGCGGCGGGGCAGGACGCTCCAGCCAAACAGGACCTCGAATCCGCCATTGCCGCCGTTGTATTTCGTATGACCCGGCAAGGTGATGTCATCGATGCGAGCGGCCAAACTCGATCGATCCTGAACCTTGCTCCGGACCTCCTGCTTGGCACCGGTCTTTTCGACCGCATCCATTTGGCTGACCGGATTGCCTATCTGAACGCGCTGGCCGACATGCGTGACGGCGCCCGTTCGAGCACCGTGGACCTGCGCATTCGCCTACCCCAGGAAAGCTCGGGTGCGCTGGCTGACAATTATTGCGCTTTTGCCCTGGAACTGATGGCAGCGGGCGAGAAAAGCGATAGCTTCATCGCGCTGTTGCGCAGCAACGCTGAGGTCGACGACCTGCGGCAAGCCCTTGCCCAGGCAAACGAGTCAGCCGCGAGCGCCGATGTTACCAAGAGCCGCTTCCTGGCTGCCGTCAGCCACGAATTGCGCACGCCGCTTAACGCCATCATCGGCTTCTCCGACATGCTCTTGCACGAGATGTTCGGGCCGTTCAGGGATCCGCGCCAGAAGGAATATGTCGAGCTGGTTCGCGATTCAGGGCGGCACCTGCTCGACGTCGTGACCTCGATCCTCGATGTTTCCCGCATCGAGGCAGGTGCCTACTGGACCCAGATGGAACCGTTCCGCTTTGCCGATGCCGTCGAGATGACACGCTCGATGATGCAGTTGCAGGCCGATGCGAAGGGCATCCGGCTCGACACGCGCATTCCCGCAGATGCCGGCGAGATCAATGCCGACCGCCGTGCCGTACAGCAGATACTGATCAATCTGGCCTCCAACGCGATCAAATTCACGCCGGAGGGCGGAGAAGTGATGATCGGTGCACAACGCGTAGGTTCGCGCCTTCATTTCTGGGTGCGCGACAACGGGA
>MKRZ01000063.1:16266-24865 GCA_001897075.1 Mesorhizobium sp. 61-13
TGGTCAAGGGCTTGGTCACCCTGCATGAAGGGACGATGTCGATCGAAAGCATGCCGGGTGAGGGGACGACTGTTTCCATAAGCGTTCCGGTCGATGGGCCGAAGGGCAAGGCGGACAAACTCGTGGTGCTGCCGACGGCGACGTCGACCGCAAAAAAGCAAGGGGGCTCAGGTGGCTCGCTCCGCAAAACGGCGTAAAGCGCCTGCAAATCGCGCCAGCGTCCTTCAAAAGGGTGCCGTTGCGCTCGGTGACGCGGTATCGCGCAACCCGGTGCTGGTCGGCGGTTCGACCGCATTTCTGGTGACGCTGTTTTACGTCTCGGCCAATGCCTTGTGGTATCAACCATTTCCGCATTCGGGTGCGTTCTTCGCCACGAGAAGCATCGAGAATTTTCCTTCGGTGGAGCAGGTAGAACCTGAAACCACGATCAATATCGTTCGGCCCGAAGCGCCGAAGGGCGACCCGGTTGTCGAGCAGGTGCAAAACATCCTGAAGCATCTGGGCTTCTACCACGGAAGCGCGGACGGCTTGGCTGGTCCAGCTACGCACGATGCAGTCGCGGCCTATCAGAGCAAGGTGGGATTGGAAGCGACCGGCAGGATCGACGACGCGTTGCTCAACCAGTTGGGTACGGCACCGACGGCGGCTTCCGTGCCTACGCCAACGCTGCGCACCGAGACAACGAGTTCGATACCCGCGACGCTGGCCGCAATGTCGCCGGACGCGCATATCATCAAGATACAGGCCGGATTGAAGGCTTTCGGCAACGAGGATATCCAGCTTGACGGTGTGGCAGGCGCCCGCACAAAGGCAGCCATCCGCGAGTTCCAGGCGATTTTCAGATTGCCGGTGACCGGCGAGGCGGACGAGGCGGTCTACGCAAAGATGCGCGAGATCGGCTTGACCGACTGAGGGTCGCCTCGCCAATCCGGCGCGAAGCTGCTATCTGCGCGCCGTGCAGCCTCCAAATCCGACACAGGGACTAAGAAATGCGTGTAACCACTGATTTGTGGGTCGCAGCCCTTGTGCGTCGCGTTTTCTCCTCGGGAGGCTTTGCTGCAGTTGTCAAACGTGGCGCAACGGAAGCCGGCGCGACCTTTGTCTTGAGCCGCGGCAGACTTGGAGACGTCTTTCTGTTTGGGCCGGCACCCCAAACCAGCTACGGCTCAGCCAAGCCCGACGAACGCCTGTTCGGCCCAGTAGGTGCGGGTGAAGATGCCGAGGCATTGGAAAAACGCCTCGAGCGCGAGCAACGGTTCGATCCCGACATCTGGGTGGTGGAGATAGAGATCGGATCGGTTCCGCTTGAGGAACTGATCTCAATTAGCAAGTCCTGACCTTAGATCTTGTTGGACAGTCTTGCTTCGGTCCTCAGCGGTCCGTTCGACCACATCGCGACCTTCCGTGCGGCTTCCTCGCGGTCCAGCTGCCGGTAGCGGTCGAGGAACAGGCGGATGGATTGCGGTTGCGTTGTCAGGCGCGGGCTGATGCTGCTTGCGATCAGGAACGCTTCGGCTTCGGGGATATCCAACATGCGCAGCCCGACCAGAAGTGACGCGTAGTCGGGTGAGGTTGCCATTGCCCTGGCAGTCGGGAAATCGATCCCGAGGGCGTCGGCCAAGGCAGTCTGGAACAAGGCCGAATGGCCGCTCAACGCCGTATCCCGCAGCCGTGCATATAACTCCGCATGGACCGCAATGGCGGGCGTCCGCTTGAGCATGATCTCGCGCAGTCGCGTGCGCGTCTCTTCCTCGGCCTTGCCCGGTGTCGAAACCTTTGCCGGGGGTTCTTCGACAACACGCAGCTCCGCCGGCGAGGCGGTGCGGACCCGGGCTGGACTGCGCGACGCGGTTTGCCGTTCCAATGCCCGGATGAGACTAGCAATGGCGGGGTGGAGGTTCTTGCGGCGCGCTATGGCGCGTGCATGCGGCAGGCCCTTGCGACCGATCAGTGAGATAAGATCAACGTCGGTAAGCGCGACCGACCGTGTCAGCAAGGGGGCGGCGATACCGACGTCTGCATCGCTCAGCCGTTTTACCAATCCCATCGGCGCCGATTCACATTCCGACAACGCCGCTGCTGCAAAGCGCAGGCCTTCGGCCGAAACCTCGTCAAACAGAGGAAGCGTCAAATCGTCGAGTTGAGCGATTTCGCGGCGCGAGGGGCGCGTGAGCGAACAGAATGCGGAAATGGCGGCGCGAAACAGCCGTTCGGCCCTGCCAGTTTCGGTCCGTGCCGCGATTTGCCGGAAATCGGAGAATGACACGAAGAATACGCCTTGCACGCTACGCCACTACAAATTCCGACGCTGCCAGTTGTGTGACTGTAACGCCGAAGGCTGGAACAATGATCAAATTAGCGGCTATCCGTTAGCGTTCCGTTAACCCTCTAGTGGCCTTATCGAATATGGAGGCGTTGCGTTGTGCTCCGGGGAAACCGAGAGGAATGCGCGAACATGGGCATAGTCCTGTCTTTCACGCCGCGATCGGCGGCAATCAAGAGAAGTTCAAGCGAAACAGCGGCCGCGGTGGTCATTTTTCCGGGCGTTCGCTATGAGCGAGCGGAGGCCACGGGTCATAGCTGCGCCGCTGCGACAGCTGTATCGCCGGCACCTCGCAGCAAGCCGGACCCGCGCCACTGATCGACTGTTAGGTGAGTAGCAGGTCTAGAATTCCCGCAATGTGCAGGAACTCTGGTCGAGGAAGCGCGAGACCGTAGGCTTCCAGCTTTCGTCCGGGACGAAGCTGCGGACAACGATGATGCCCTCGTCGATCGGGGTTTCGACGAAGACGGATCCTTCCAGGTCTTCCGGCAATTGCTTGCGGACCTCGAGCATCTGGGCAGGGGTGAGTGCCACCGCATCCAGCGGCCCGTTGGTCGCGCTATGATCGTTGAAGCTGTAGATATTGTGGCCGCTGCGGTCATAGATCGATACGGACCAGAACGGGACGGCGTCCGGTGACTTGATCTGCACCATGCCCTCCGCGAGGTCGAAGCGGCAGGCAGCAGCGAAAAACAGCGGATCGACCGACTTGACGACCGGCGGCCCTCCGGCTTCGGCGTCGAGCCGCGTTACCTTGTAGAGGTCCGACGCCTGGGCGAGTCTCGACCAGGCGTCCCGCTCGGAAAATTCGGGCACCATCAAGAGCACGGCGATATGGACGATACCGGCACCGACCAGACCGAGAAGCACGGCGTAAATCAGTTTACGCATGGCAGCCGGTCCTGACGATCTGGGGCAAGGTAATATCCGACAGCCCGGTGCTGCTGGCGATCGGCGTGTCGTAAAAGGTCAGCACGAAGTAAAGCGCGCCGCTGCCCTGAATGTAGAGCCAATTGCCGGGCAATGGATGATTTCCGACCGAAATCAGCGCGGTGTTGTCGGGTTTGCGCAGGATTTGGTAGGACTGGAGCGCGGCCGGGCGAGGCTTTTCCGTTTTGATGACATCGAGCGACTGATCGGCGGCATAAAGCGTCCAGAAGCGGGCGATAGGGAAGTTGCCGTCGATGGTGTAGGCGCATTCGCGCTTGAGCGGCTCACCGGCGGAGTCGCGTTCGGCCACAAACGCAAGCCCTTCCGCACGGCCGAGCGCCAGCACGCCTTCACGCGAGACCCGCGCCTTGGAGTATGGGTCCGCATCGGACGTGCCGATATCGGGAAATGCCGTCCAGGCACCGATGGTGATGGCTCCAACGCCCTTCTGCGCCTGAAGCGTGTACCAGACGCTGGCGGCACCGCCGCCGATGGCGACGACAAGCGCGACAAGCGTCAGGAGGACATTCTTCAGCATCAAACCGTCATTGCGTTGGTGAATGGTGCAACCGCAGATATCGCGGCGGCTGTTGCGAAGGCAAGCACAACAACGGAGCTTCTACGCCTCGTTCTACAGTGCGGACAAAGTTTCGGGTTCACTTGCGGGCTGCAGCGGAGGCGCGGAACGGAACTGCACGTTCATGTCACGCAGGACATGCGTGGTGCGGCTGGAAAGGACTGGAGGCCGCTCGGCTGCCGCCTTGTCCGCAGCATCCTGGGCCGCCTGCTTGTCGGCTTCTTCCGCCTTTGTTGCGGTTTCGACGTCGACAAACGGGTGATCTATCCCCGGTATCGGCTTCAGGTCTATATTCTGATGCGCGTAGACCATCAGCCGTTGCCAGATCATCGCTGGCAGCGAACCGCCGGTCATGTTCTTGGTCGGGCTGTAGTCGTCATTGCCGAGCCAGACGGCAGCGGTGTAGTTGCCGGTGAATCCCACATACCACGCATCGCGGTAGGACTGGCTGGTGCCGGTCTTGCCGCCGGACACGATGCCGGGCAGGGCGGCGCGCCGCGCGGTGCCGATGACGGGCACCTGGACCAGCATGGAATTCATGTATTTGAGCGCTTGCTCCGACAAGACGCGGTGCGGCGGTGCTGCATCCTTGGCGAAATCGTAGATGACCTCGCCGGTGTGGGTGACAAGCTGGGTGATGCCGTGCCGGCTTCCGACCATGCCGTTTTGGGCAAACACGCTGTAGCCTGTGGCTTGATCCATGACAGTCATGCCGGAGGTGCCGAGAACCATGGTCTTGTGCGATTCCAGCGGTGACTCGACGCCCATTGCCTCGGCCATTGCCTTGATCGGTGCGATGCCGAGCTTTTCCTTGGCAAGGCGAACGGGGACGGTGTTGATCGACTTCACCAGCGCGGTGGTGAGCGTCATGGTGCCGGCGGACGCGCCGTTATAATTGCCCGGATGCCAGTTGCCCCAACTTACCGGCGCGCCGGAAACGATGGAATCGGGCGTCAGGCCGTTTTCCATAGCAGTTGCATAGACATAGACCTTGAACGAGGAGCCGGGCTGCCGGAGCGCCTTGGTGGCGCGGTTGAATTGGCTTGCGCCGTAGTCGCGGCCACCGACGATGGCCCGCACCGCACCATTGGTCTCTATGACCACGACCGCGCCTTGCGAGGCGTGGTAGTCCTTGCCGAACTGGCGCAGGTGAAATTCCAGTGATTCTTCAGCGGCTTGCTGGATATTGGGGTCGTAGGTGGTGTGGGCGACGAGCGAGTGCTGACCCGACTTCATGGCGAGGCGTTTGACTTCCTCGAAGGCCCAGTCGAGGTAGTAGTCGGGGCTCTTGCGGTCGCCGCGGTCGACGACGTCGGCGGGATGGCGGCGAGCCTGCAAGACCTGGCCCTCGGTCATGAAGCCGCTGTCGACCAGATTGGACAAGACGACGTTGGCGCGGGCGCGCGCTTCCGGCAGGTTGATGTGTGGGGCGTATTTGGTCGGCGCCTTGAACAGGCCGGCGAGCATGGCGGCTTCGGCAAGCGTCAGGTCCTTGACGCTCTTGCCGAAGTAGAAATCGGCCGCCGCCTCGATGCCGAAAGTACCGCCGCCCATATAGGACCGGTCGAGATAAAGCTGGAGGATTTCTTTCTTCGACAGATTGGCTTCCAGCCAGAGCGAGAGGAAGGCTTCCTTGACCTTGCGCTCAAGCGTGCGCTCGTTGGATAGGAACAGGTTCTTCGCCAACTGCTGGGTGATGCTGGAGCCGCCCTGCACGACCGAGTTGGCGCGAACGTTTTCGGTCATGGCGCGCATGAGGCCGAGTATGTCGATGCCGTAGTGATCGAAGAAGCGCCGATCCTCGGTGGCGAGCACCGCCTTGATGACATGGTCGGGCATCTGGTCGACCGGAACGGAATCGCGCTGGATGATGCCGCGCTGGCCGATCTCGTTGCCATAGCGGTCGAGAAACATGACGGCGAAGTCGTCTTGGGCGCGCCAGTCGCCGCCGGTTTCCTGGAAGGCCGGCAGGGCGAGCGCAAGCATGACCACGGCACCGCCGGCGCCCATGGTGAAACCTTCGCTTAAGACTTCGATGACGCCGCGCCGCCAGCCCTTCACGCGGAAGCGGCGGAAGAAGATGGTGGCCGATTCCCAGAACTCGGCGGCCTTGAAACGAATCTCGTAAAGCGACGAATCGAGCCACGCATCGACAGCCAGCAGGAATGCGGCAATCGCGCCCCGTCTCTTTTTCGGCTTCAAGGGACTGACCATCTACGAATTTGCCTGACTGTGGCTCGGCCTCGACCGACGAGCCTGCCGTCTTTTCACCTATTCCTATCATGCCGACAAGAGACTTAACCGTTACAAAATCGAGGTGGGAAAAATTATAGGAATTTATTCTTGACACCGTAACGGTGCTTTGGTAGGATGTTTGTATCGTCGGAAAAGTGTGATCTTCCGGCTTCGCTCTTCCCCCTTTTTGTCAGCCCGCTTTGACCTGCGCGTCTTCCTGATGTCGGAAGAAGCGTGGTGCCGCGCGGGCATTTTTATTCGGAGATATGGACCATGGTTCAGCCTGTCAGCGCCGAACGCTGGGCGGCCATTCGCGCCTTGCGCGAAGGCGAGCCGCCGACATTTCCATTGCTTGCAACGGCCACCGACTTGCATCCGGCGACGCTGAGGGAGCGTGCGTCACGCGAGAATTGGGAGAAGCAGGATTTCCAGAGCAGCATTGCCCGGGAGAACTGGCGCGATCATGCCAAGCCGGCAGTGGTCGAGACGGTGCTGCCGGTCATCGAGGCGGACGATGACGAACTCCATCCCATCCCGCTCGGCGATTTCGTCGCCCGCCAACTGGCCGAGATGGTCAGCGAGGTGGAGACCAATGGCGGCAAGCTCAACAAGACCCAGATCGACGCCCTGTGGTCGATGGTTCGGACGGCGGAACGATCCGAACTCTTGAAGAAGGAGCCGGCAACGGAGAGCGGGGCGACCGACGATGCAGAACTCGCAGCAAGGCTTGAAAAGCTCGATGACAGGATCGTCGAACTGGCTGAGGCACATGCAGAACGGCTGGTCGGCCAGCAACATCGAACCACGATGGACTGAGCGGCTTCTGGGCGAATGGGTCGGCCGGGCGCTGCCGGAACAGTATCGTTGCCATCGGACCCTTGGCACCTGGCTGGTGATGGGCTGGCGCGGTGCCGGCAAAACGCGGCTGGGCGCGGAGTGGGTCAACGGCCTTGTCCGGGGTTTGCGGCCCTTTGCCGACTGGAAATATCGCACCATTGCACTGGTCGGCGAAACCTTTGCCGATGTGCGCGAAGTGATGATCGACGGGCCTTCGGGGATCAGGACGATTGCACGCGGTAGCCGTCCGCGTTTCGAAGTGAGCCGGCGGCGGCTGGTGTGGGACAATGGCGCGGTGGCGCAGGTTTTCTCGTCCGAAGACCCGGAAAGCCTGCGCGGGCCGCAATTCGAGGCGGCCTGGCTGGATGAGTTCGCCAAATGGAAGAACCTTCAGGCCTGCTGGGACATGCTGCAGTTTGGGCTGAGGCTGGGGGAGCAGCCGCGCCAGTTGATCACGACGACGCCGAAGCCGCTGCCTCTGCTGAAGAGCCTGCTCGCCGATTCATCGGTTGCAGTGACACGGCTGAGGACCGAGGACAATGCGAAAAACCTGGCTGCCGGCTTTTTGAAAGCGGTGAAGAGCCGTTACGGCGGCAGCCGGCTTGGGCGGCAGGAGCTTGACGGCGAACTGATCGAGGACCGCGAAGATGCCCTGTGGTCGCGCCAGATGATCGAACAGGCGCGAACCGGCCACGTTTCGGAACTGCGCCGGATCGTCGTTGCCGTCGATCCGCCGGCAAGCTCGCGCAAGACCTCCGATGCTTGCGGCATTGTCGCGGCGGGTTTGGATGGTGACGGTTGTGCGGTTGTGATTGCCGATGCGACCGTGAGTGCGGCGAAGCCGCAGGAGTGGGCGCAAAGGGCAGTTGCTCTTTTTCACAGGCTGCAGGCGGATTGCCTTGTGGTCGAGGTGAACCAGGGTGGCGAGATGGCGACATCTGTGATCCGGACCGTTGACGCGGAGGTTCCGGTCAAGCCGGTGCGGGCGCAACGCGGCAAGTGGCTGAGGGCCGAACCGGTCGCGGCACTTTACCAGCAAGGCAAGGTCCGCCATGCGGAGCGCTTTGCCGAACTGGAAGACGAAATGTGCGATTTCGGACCGAACGGGCTGTCCAATGGCCGCTCGCCGGACCGGATGGACGCGATGGTGTGGGCGGTGACCGAGTTGATGTCGGGTCGAGTGGCGAGGCCGCGGATACGCGACTTCATCTGAGATATCGACCGCCCCATATCCGAAATCGGAATAACATAGGATTTGCAATGGCTTGGAAATGGCCCTGGCCTCGCGCTGCGGGGAATGACGGCGTGCGCGTGGAAACCAAGAGCGGCGGCGCTGGCGGCTTCATCGCCTTTCACCAGCAAGGCGAAGCGCACTGGACACGACGCGATTATGCGACGCTGGCGCGTGAAGGCTTTATGCGCAACCCGATCGTGCACCGGGCGGTAAGGCTGGTTTCGGAAGCGGCTTCGACCGTGCCGTGGCTGCTCTATAGCGGTGAGGCCGAATTGGTGGAGCATCCACTGCTGGCGCTGCTGGAGCGTCCTAACCAGCGGCAAGCCGGCGCGACCTTTCTGGAAGCGCTCTATGGCCATCTGCTTCTGGCGGGAAATTCTTATCTCGAACTCATTGATCTCGGCGAGGGTGCGCGTGAACTGCATCTCCTGCGCCCGGACAGGGTGTCGGTCGTGACCGATGC
>MKRZ01000063.1:24891-31567 GCA_001897075.1 Mesorhizobium sp. 61-13
TTGGGGTTTGGCGAGCAGGGCGGCGCGGCGCACCTGACGCTGTTCCATCCGCTCGAGGATCACTACGGATTTCCGCCGCTCGAAGCAGCGTTGATGGCGCTGGACACGCATAATGCGGCTGGGCGCTGGAACAAGGCGCTGCTCGACAATTCGGCACGGCCTTCCGGCGCGCTGGTTTATGCGCCGAAGGAGGGCGGCAACCTGACCGACGAACAGTTCGACCGGTTGAAAGCGGAGTTGGAACAGGGATATTCCGGCACGACGCGTGCGGGGCGGCCGCTGCTGCTGGAAGGCGGGCTCGACTGGAAGGCCATGGGGCTGACGCCGAAGGATATGGATTTCGTCGAGGCAAAACATTCGGCAAGCCGCGACATCGCGCTGGCTTTCGGGGTGCCGCCGATGCTGCTCGGGATTCCGGGCGACAACACCTACGCAAACTACCAGGAGGCGAACCGCGCCTTCTATCGGCTGACGGTGCTGCCATTGGTGGCGCGCACGGCCAAGGACCTTTCGGCATGGCTTGGACCCGTCTTCGGTGACGGGCTGCGGCTGTGGTTCGATGCAGACAGCATCGATGGCCTGAGCGGTGACCGTGACGCGCTGTGGACACGCGTGGAAGCGGCTTCCTTCCTGACCGAAGACGAGAAGCGAGCGGCTGTGGGATATCAGCCAAGGGGTGGGGAATAGGGGGGTAGGGGAATAGGGCAGTAGGGCGGTAGGGCGGTAGGGCGGTAGGGCAGTAGGGCAGTAGGGGTGGTTTCGATGGCCGCTCGATGCTCTGCCTGTCGGGTTGGTTCCGCGCCCGCCCAACACCTATTGCCCTACTGCCCTAGTCCCCTAATCCCCTCATTTTTCACAATTGGAGCGGACGAACATGAACGACGACACCTGGCTATGGGTAGCCAAGGGTGCCGGCGCCATCGCGGGTTCGGCGATTTCGCTGGCTTACATCTTGCCGCACGGACGCCGCGAGGCGGCGACGCGCTTTGCGGTCGGCGTGGTGTGCGGACTGGTGTTCGGCGGCACCGCCGGACTGAAGGTGGCGACGGAACTCGGCATCGCCAACGCAATCGGATCGATCGAACTGATGATGATGGGCTCGGCTGCCGCCAGCCTGTGCGCATGGTGGGCGCTGGGTTTCATCATGCGGGCGTTCGTTGAGAGCTGGCCGCCCGGACCGCTCCAGGCTGCGGAAAAGGGTGCGGATGAACAGGAGACGGCCGATGAGCGCTAACGCCTTGGCAAAAAGATGCGAGCGCAAGTTCGTCGATGTCGTGCTGGGTGATGTCGAGCATGACGGCACTTTCTCCGGCTATGCTAGCCTGTTTGGCCGCGTAGATCTCGGCAAGGACGTGGTCGAGCGGGGAGCCTTCGCCAACTCGCTTTCGAGGCGCAAGGCGTCCGGCATCCGCATGTTGTTCCAGCATGATCCGAATGAGCCGATCGGGGTCTGGACCGAGATCACGGAAGACCAGCGCGGCCTTTTCGTGCGCGGGCGCCTCAACAGCGATGTGGGCCGCGCCCGCGAAGTGCTGAGCCTGATGCGCAGCGGCGCGCTGGATGGGCTGTCTATCGGCTTCAAGGCCTTGAAGACCAGGCGTGACGTGGCGCACGGCGTGCGGCGCATCTTCGAAGCCGATCTTTGGGAAATCTCGGTGGTGACATTTCCGATGCTTCCTGAAGCACGCATCGAAACCGTGAAGGGCAAGCGCGGCCGCTTGCTGCCCACTCTCAAGGAATTCGAGACCTGGCTGCGGCGCGAAGCCGGGCTTTCGAGGAATGACGCGCGCACCGTCATGACCAAGGGTTTTGAAAGCCTGGTGCGCACGGTGGATGCCGCGCCCGGATCTCCCAAGGACCTTGCCATGCGCATCCGCGAATTCACACGCATCATCAACAAAAGAGGACTGTCCATATGAGTGCAATTGAGAGCCCTGCGCCGATCGAAACCAAGTCGGCCGGAGGCGACTATCTCGACCTGAAGGATGCCTTCGGCGACTTCATGACCACGTTCGAAGCCTTCAAGGAGAGCAACGACGAAAAGCTGGCGGAACTGGAAGGACGCCTGGGAGGCGATGTGCTGACCACCGAGAAGGTGGAGCGCATTTCGCGCGCCCTGGACGAGCAGAAGCGGGCGATCGACAATCTTGCGCTGAAGAAGATGCGGCCGGTGCTGGGTCGCGACGGGCAGGCGGCGCCCTCGGAGCACAAAAGCGCGTTCGAGGCCTATATGCGACAGGGCGATGACCGGCTGCTGCGCTCGCTCGACGCCAAGGCGATGTCTTACGGGTCGGGCCAGGACGGCGGTTATCTGGTGCCGCCCGAGACCGAAGCGGAAATCGGCAAGCGGCTTTCGACGCTGTCGCCGATCCGCGCAATCTCCTCGGTGCGGCAGGTTTCGGCGGCAGTGCTGAAGAAGCCGTTTTCGGTGAGCGGTCCGGCGGTCGGCTGGGTGGCAGAGACGGCGGCACGCCCGCAGACCAACACGGCGACGCTGGCCGAACTGCAGTTCCCGACCATGGAGCTATACGCCATGCCGGCGGCGACCGCGTCTTTGCTGGAAGATGCGGTGGTCGATCTCGACCAGTGGATTTCGAGCGAGGTCGAGGCCGCGTTCGCCGAGCAGGAGGGTGCGGCTTTCGTTTCGGGTGACGGCAACAGCAAGCCGAAAGGCTTCCTGAGCTACGCCAAAATTGCCGAAAGCGCCTGGGAGTGGGGCAAGGTCGGCTACACGCTGACGGGGGTTGCGGGCGCACTGCCGGCGGAGGACGCCTCGGACGTGCTGATCGACACGATCTACGCCCTGAAGGCGGGCTATCGGCAAAATGCCAACTGGGTGATGAACCGCAAGACGCAGGCGACAATCCGCAAGCTGAAGGACGGCGACGGCAACTATCTGTGGCAGCCGCCTGCGGCACCCGGCCAGAAGGCGATGCTGATGGGCTTCCCGCTGGTCGAGGCCGAGGACATGCCCGACATCGGCAACGACGCCACGCCGGTCGCTTTCGGCGATTTCGCACGCGGCTACCTGGTGGTCGACCGCGCAGGCGTCAGGGTGCTGCGCGATCCTTACTCCGCCAAGCCTTACGTGCTGTTCTACACCACCAAGCGCGTGGGCGGCGGCGTGCAGGACTTCGACGCGATCAAGCTGCTCAAGTTCGGCACCGTCTGAGCATAGAGGGCGCAGTTTGGACTGCGCCGACAAGCAATAAGAAGCGGCCCCGGTTGCACAAGCCGGGGCCGCATTTGTTTCCCTCGCTCAACAAGGCAATCGAATGACATTGATGCGAACCGTCGCTGCGGCGGTCGAACCCGTGACGCTGGCCGAGGTGAAGGCGCATCTGCGCCTCGACCACGCGTCGGAGGACGAGCTTCTGGGCGGCCTGATCCGCGCTGCCCGCGAGGAGGTCGAACGCGCGACCGGCCTTGCGTTGATCGACCAGGACTGGCGGCTGGTTCTGGACGAATGGCCGGCCAATGGCGCGGTCGCCATCGCGCTGCATCCGGTAAAGGCGATTACGTCGGTGACCGCTTATGACACCGAGGGCGAGGCCTCGCTGGTCGATCCGGCGACGTATCAGGTGGACATGGTGTCGAGGCCGGCCAGGCTGCATTTCGAGGCGATGCCGAAGGCGCTGCGGGCGGTGAACGGCATCGAGGTGTATTTCAAGGCCGGCTTCGGCGAGGCGGGGACGGACGTGCCGGACCTGTTGCACCGCGCCATCCTGCTTCTGGTCGCGCATTGGTACGAGTTCCGGGCAAGCTTCGGACCGAACGACCAGCCGGTGGGCTATCCTGCCGGCTATGAGCGGCTGATTGCCGGCTATCGCCTGCGGAGGCTGTGATGCAGGCGACATTCCTCAATCCGGGTGTGTTTCGCACCGAACTGGCGCTGGAGGCGGCGGCGCGCATTGCCGATGACCTTGGCGGATTTTCCGAGAGCTGGGCGGAAGTGGCGACGGTATTCGCAAGGATCGAGCCGCTGACGGCGCAAAGCCGCTTCGGCGCCGACCAGACACTTGAAACGGTGACGCACCGCATCACGCTGAGACATCGCGAGGGCGTGGCAAGCGGTATGCGGTTCAGGCGGCACGAGCGGCTGTTCGATATTCTCACCGTTCACGATCCCGATGAAAGCGGACGCTATCTGGTCTGCAGGACGAAGGAGAAAGGCGCATGAACCTGACCATGGCGATAACGCTGGACGGGCTGGTTCGCGCCCTGCGCTGGAAGGCGTACGATCTCGCCGAAAGCACTGAAAGCCGATACGCTGGCAGCCGCAACATCCCGTCCGGGGAGCCATCGGCTCGCATTGGGATCGACGGCGAGCGGGCGCAAGGAGCAGGCGATGAACTCCCCAGCCGCTGACCTGCAAAAAGCGCTGTTTTCCAGGCTCAACGGCGATGCAACGCTTGTTGCCATCCTGGGCGGACAGAAGGTGTTCGACCAAGCACCGGACAAGACGGCGTTTCCTTATGTGACCTTTGGACGGACCAGCATATTCGACTGGAGCACCGGCACCGAAAGCGGCACCGAGCAGCTTTGCACATTGCATATCTGGTCGAACGCCAAGGGCAAGAAGGAAGCGTTCGAGATCACGGCCGCGATGCGCGCGAGGCTCGATCAGGCACCGCTGGAACTAAGCGCGCATCATCTGGTCAATTTCCGCTTCGAGTTCGCAGAAGTGCTCTTCGAGGAGGACCAGGCTGTCTACCACGGACTGCTGCGCTTCCGCGCCGTGATCGAAGACATCTGATCCGCCTGCGCGGATCGTCTCATTTTCCAGACAAGGAGACCGACATGGTCGCACAGAAGGGCAAGGACCTTCTTTTGAAGATCGATTCCGATGGGTTGGGTGGATTCGTCACCGTCGCAGGCTTGCGCTCCAAGCGCATTGCCTTCAACAGCGAGACGGTGGACGTCACCGACGCGGATTCGGCCGGACGGTGGCGCGAATTGCTGGCCGGAAGTGGCGTGCAGCGAGCCGCCGTCAGCGGTTCGGGCATATTCAAGGACGCCCAATCCGACGCCTTGATCCGCGCACGCTTCTTCGCCGGCGAGATCGGCAACTGGCAGATGGCAGTGCCCGACTTCGGGGTTGTGGCCGGCGCGTTCCAGATCACGTCGCTGGAATATACCGGCGCGCATGACGGCGAGGTGACGTTCGAGATGGCGCTCGAATCTGCCGGGCCGGTCACTTTTGCGGTGACGCCATGAGTGCCAATAGACGCCGGGGCGAGATTTCCGCCGAGCTCGATGGTCGGCAAGTCAGGCTTTGCCTGACGCTTGGTGCTCTGGCCGAACTTGAGGCAGCCTACGCCGCCGACGATCTCGGTATGCTGGTCGAGCGCTTTTCGACGGGCCGGCTGTCGGCGCTGGACATGATACGCATTATCGGCGCCGGCTTGCGCGGTGCGGGCGAAGACGTGAACGACGAGGCCGTCAGGTCCATGCAAACGGCGGACGGCGCGGCCGGGTTCGCCGCCATCGTGGCTGAGCTCCTGACGACTACGTTTGGAGCGGCATCGGCCAGGGATACGGCCGCAAACCCCTAGCTGCCGCAGCGGGCCGAACGGCGTTTCCCTGGGACGACGTCATGGCGGTTGGCTTTGGCCTGCTGCGGCTTTCACCAAGCGCATTCTGGGCGATGACGCCGATCGAGTTCGAGCGGGCTGCGCGACCGTTTTCAAGGCGTGTCGCAGCTCCGGCAAGGGCGGATCTGGCCAGACTGATGCGCGCGTTCCCGGACACTTTGAGCAAGGAGGCCGGTCTTGGCTGAAGATGTGGTCGTGGCGATCAGGGCGGATACCGCGCCCTTTCAGGCCGCACTGGCGAATCTCGAAAAACTGTCGGGAAGTTTCGGCGATCAACTGGCCGGCGCGCTGAAGGGCGCGACCGTAAACGGCAAGCAGCTTGACGACGTGCTGCGCAGGCTGGGCCTCAACCTGGCCGGCATGGCGCTGTCGCAAGGATTGAAGCCGCTGACGAACCTGGCCGGTTCGCTGTTTGCCAATCTGTTCGGCGGATTGGCAGGGGCGCTGCCTTTCGCAAAGGGCGGGGTAACGGGCGCGCCGATTCCATTTGCCTCTGGCGGCGTGGTGTCTTCGCCGACCTATTTTCCAATGGGTGGCCAGCTTGGCCTGATGGGCGAAGCCGGCAGCGAAGCGATACTGCCGCTACGGCGCGGAGCCGACGGCAGCCTTGGCGTCGCGGCCTCGACGGGAAGCACGCCGGTGAATGTCGTGTTCAACGTCACCGCACAGGATGCGGCGTCGTTCCGCAAATCCGAAGCGCAGATCACCGGCATGCTGGCGCGGGCGGTATCTCGCGGAACGCGGACATTTTGAGGTGAATGGTGTCGGATCTGGCAAGCTTCCATAACGTTCTTTTTCCTGTTGCGGTGTCGTTCGGCGCAACGGGTGGACCGGAACGGCGCAACGAGATCATTTCGCTGACGTCAGGACGGGAAAAGCGCAACAGCCGCTTCGCAAACTCGCGCCGCCATTATGACGCCGGTACGGGGCTGCGGTCGCTGGACGATTTGCAGGAGGTGATTGCGTTCTTCGAGGCGCGACGCGGTTCGCTGCACGCTTTCCGCTTTCGCGATCCATTCGAGATGAAGTCCTGTGCGCCGGCTTCAGCTCCTTCCGCCACGGACCAGATAATTGGGATCGGA
>MKRZ01000063.1:31658-39796 GCA_001897075.1 Mesorhizobium sp. 61-13
CGCTGCGCGTGGCGGTGGCCGGGTTGGAACGTTCCGACGCGGATTTTTCGTTCGACGACGCAACCGGTGAAGTTGTTTTCACTGAGGTTGCCAAGCCGGGCGCTGGCCAGCAGGTCACCGCCGGTTTCGAGTTCGACGTTCCGGTGCGCTTCGATACCGAGCGTATCGCCATCAGCCTGAAGGCGTTCAAGGCGGGCCAGATTCCATCGATCGCACTTGTGGAGGTGCTGCTGTGAGTGAGTACCCGCAGGCATTGATCGACCATTTCGACCTCGAAGTCACAAGCATCTGCCATTGCTGGCGTTTGACCAGGAAAGACGGAGCAAAACTGGGATTTACCGATCACGACCGTAAACTGTTCGTGGACGGTACGTTGTTCGAACCCGAGAGCGGGCTTGGCTCCAGCGAGGCGCGCCAATCGCTTGGCCTGTCGGTCGATACCGTCGACGTGGAGGGAGTGCTGGCGTCCGACCGCATCACAGACGAAGACATTGCCTTCGGCCTCTACGACGACGCTAAGGTCGAGACCTATCTGGTCAATTGGCGGCAGCCTGAGCAGTTCGCCCGCGTCAAGGGGGCGACAATCGGCAAGATCACGCGCCGCGACGGCAGTTTCGTTGCCGAACTTGAAAGCCCGGTGCATCAGTTGGATCAGTCGAACGGGCGCTATGTAACGCGAAAGTGCGACGCGGAACTGGGCGATGCGCGCTGTCGCGTGCTGCTCGACCAGCCGGCGTTCAACGGGTTGGGCGAGGTGGAAGGGTTCGATGCGGCCGAGGAACTTCGCGTTTCCGGGCTGAGCGGATTCGACGCGGGATGGTTCTCGTTCGGCACGCTGACATGGACGAGTGGGGCGCGGACGGGACGAACGGAGCGGATCGTCGACCATCGGCGCGACGGCGATCAGGTGATGTTGGTTTTGCAAGCCATTGTCGGGCCGACCGTTCAGGCCGGCGACGCATTCAAGGTCGTTGCCGGTTGTGACCACAGCTTTGCGACATGCAAGGCGAAGTTTGACAATGCGTTGAATTTTCGTGGTTTTCCACACTTGCCGGGAAATGATGCAGCCTATGCCTATGTCTCCGATGGCGGCAATTTCGACGGTGGCCCGGTGGTGCCATGAAGGTGGCAGAAACCTTGAAGCAGCCGGGTGCGGACGAAATCGTCGCGGAAGCCTTGTCTTGGTTGGGCACGCCTTATCGGCATCAGGCTTCCAGCAAAGGCGTCGGCTGCGATTGCCTCGGCTTGATCCGGGGCGTGTGGCGTTCGCTCTATGGCAACGAACTTGAAGTGCCGGGCGACTATGCGCCCGACTGGGCGGAAGCCGGTGGGGAAGAGCAGCTGCTTCTGGGAGCGGCGCGCAACCTGGAGCCAAAGCCGCTGGATGCGTTTTGCGCCGGCGATGTCTTGATCTTTCGCTGGCGGCCGCATCTGCCGGCAAAGCACGCCGGCATAGCGGTCAGCCAAAGCCATTTCATCCATGCCTACCAGGGTGGAGGATTGGTGCTGAAATCCGCACTTGTGCCACAGTGGCGCCGGCGGCTTGCGGGCGTGTTCGTCTTTCCGAATTCCTGAATTTCCTACGCCGGAGCATTTCATGGCGACAATCTTGCTGCAGGCGGCGGGCGCCTATTTGGGCGGCTTTCTTGGTTCGGTCGGCGGTGCTGTCGGCTCTGCCGTCGGCGCGCTTGCCGGCTATGCGATCGACCGCGCGCTGATCAACAGTACGCAACGCATAGAAGGCCCTCGGCTGGCAAACGCCCGGCCATTCAGCGCTGAGGAAGGAGCGGCAATTCCGCGCCTTTACGGCACGGCCAGGCTTGGCGGGACCTTGATCTGGGCGACGCGTTTCGAGGAAAGCCGCACGACCCGGCGACAAGGCAAGATGGGGCCGAAGGTTACGGAATTTTCGTACTACGCCAACGCCGCGTTCCTGCTGTGCGAAGGGGAGATCGCCGGCATAAGGCGGGTGTGGGCCGATGGTCGGGAAATCGACCGGGAAACTGTCGAGTTCAGGATCTATCGCGGCAGCGAAGACCAGCCGGCCGATCCGCTTATCGAAGCCAAGCAGGGCGAGGGCAATACGCCTGCCTATCGCGGTGTTGCCTATGTCGTCATCGACCGGCTCGACATCGGCAGTTTCGGCAACCGTATCCCGCAACTGCAGTTTGAAGTGATCCGCCCGGTGGGTGCGCTGCACTCTGCGGTCAAGTCTGTGGCGTTGCTGCCCGGTGCTACAGAATACGGCCTTTCGCCGAAGCTGGTGACGCTTCAGAAGCGGCCGGGCGAACAGCAGGCGCTCAACCGCAATGTGCTTTTCGCGGGCTCCGACATCGCGGCCTCCCTCGACGAATTGCAGATGACGTGCCCGAACCTGATGCACATTGCGCTGGTGGTGACATGGTTCGGCGACGATCTGCGCGCCGGGCATTGCCGGGTCCGCCCGGCGGTGACGACGGGCAATGGCGGCGGGCATTCGAGCAACTGGCTGGTGTCGGGGACGGCGAGACAGGGCGCGATGGTGGTTTCGCAACATGACGGCGGCGCTGCTTATGGCGGCACGCCTTCGGACCGCAGCGTGCTCGACGCCATTGCCGAGATAAAGGCGCGCGGACTTGGCGTGACGCTCTACCCATTTATCATGATGGACATTGCCGATGACAATGACCTGCCGGACCCCTATGGCGGTTCGAACCAGCCAAGCTATCCATGGCGGGGGCGCATCAGTTGCGATCCTGCGCCTTTGCAGGTGGGCACCGTTGACAAGACGGTAGCTGCGCGGGCGCAGGTGGCTTCGTTTTGCGGTAGCGCGCTGCCGACCCAATTTGCCGATGGCGGCAACACGATTTCGTTTTCCGGGCCTGCCGGTGATTGGGGCTACCGGCGCTTCATCCTTCACTATGCGCGCCTTGCGTTGAAAGCTGGTGGCGTCGATGCGTTCCTGCTTGGCAGCGAGTTGCGCGGCCTGACCACGGTACGCGACGATGAGGGAGCATTCCCGTTTGTCGGCCAACTGGCGGCGCTTGCGGCTGATGTGCGGGCCGTTCTGGGGCCGGCAGCGCGCCTGACTTACGGTGCCGATTGGAGCGAATATTTCGGCTATCACCCGGCGGACGGTTCGGGCGATGTGCTGTTTCATCTCGACCCGCTGTGGGCGCATCCGGCGATCGATGCGGTTGGCATCGACAACTACATGCCGCTGTCGGACTGGCGCGATGCCGACTACGCGGGCGGCAATCCGGACGGGTTCGCCGGGCCGTACGACCCGGCGGGCCTGAAGGCCGCGATAGCTTCCGGCGAAGGGTTCGATTGGTACTACGAGAACGACGAGGCGAGGGGCGCGCGACTGCGTTCGCCAATCACCGACGGCGCCTACGGCAAGCCTTGGGTGTTTCGCTACAAGGATATCGTCAACTGGTGGTCGAACCCGCATTTCGACCGGATCGGCGGGGTCGAGGCCGCGACGTCAACCGCATGGGTGGCTCGGGGTAAGCCGATCTGGCTGACGGAACTCGGTGCGCCTGCGGTGGACAAGGGGCCGAACCAGCCGAACATGTTTCCCGATCCGAAGTCGGCTGAAAGCGGAGCGCCCTACTTTTCCAATGGCGGGCGTTCGGACCAGGCCCAGCGCCGCTTGATCGAAGCGCATCTGGCGCATTGGGACCCGGCGACGGTGGACTTCGACGAAGTCGGAAATCCGGTTTCGGAAGTGTATGGCGGCAACATGCTCGACCCGGAGCGGATTTATCTCTGGGCCTGGGATGCGCGGCCGTTTCCGGCCTTTCCGCAGCGGACCGATTTGTGGTCGGACGGCGCGAACTGGTCATCAGGACACTGGCTGAACGGGCGACTGGCAAGCCCGGATATGGCTTCGCTGGTCAACGCAATCCTGGCCGATCATGGCCAGCCGCCGGCATTGGTCGAAGGCGCGGATGGGACGGTCCACGGTTATGTCGTCGCCGATCCTTCTTCGGCACGGGCGGCGCTGGAACCGCTGGTCGATCTCTTCGATCTCGCCGTGATCGAGAAGCCGGATGGACTTGTTTTCGAAAAGGCAGGTGCTGGGCGGAAAGGGAACATCGAAATCAGCGAACTGGCGAGCGAGGAAGGCGTGCCGTTGGTCGAGACGGTTCGCAATCCGGATCACGGTTTTCCAGCCGAGGCATTGCTCACTTTCACCGATCCGATGACTGACTATCAGGCCGGAACGGCCCGGACGCGACGGCTTGGCGCGGTTGGCAACCGGCAGCAGACGATTGTTTTTCCGGGCGTGATCGAGACGGGACAGGCAAGCGCCTTGATCGACGATTGGCTGCAGCGGACGTGGTATCAGCGCGAGACCGTCAGCTTTTCCGTTGCGCAGCCGAATGCGGACATCGTTCCGGGCGCCGTGGTCAGGTTGCCGGGATCAGGGAGCAGTTCTGATTTCCTTGTGACCGGCGTCGAGGACGGTCTGGTGCGAAGGGTGGCCGCGCGGCAGGTTGCCTTTGCGCCGCCGAGCCCTTGGCGCAGTGCGAACAACCAGCCGGCGGCTGCGACGCTGGTGCCGGTTGGCCAACCGCATGCGGTGTTTCTCGATCTGCCGAGCGGCGTGGGCGAGGGGACGCCTGCCGAGCAGTTTCGTGTCGCGGTCTGGCAAAAGCCGTGGCGCAGCCAGATCCTGTTCACCTCGCCGGAATTGACCGGCTTTGCGCCACGGGAAACGATGCTGCGGCCGGCGATCCTCGGACGTTTGCTCGAATCATTGGAACCGGGCGTCGAGGGGCGGATTTCTGGCGCGCAGTCGGTAGTGGTCGAGCTTTTCGATGCCGAGGTCTCGAGCGTCAGCCGGCTCCAAATGCTGAATGGCGCCAATGCGGCGGCGGTTCGATCTCTATCCGGAGCCTGGGAAGTCCTGCAGTTTCAATCTGCCGAAGAGGTCGCGCCGCAGCGGTGGCGGTTGACGGGGCTGCTCCGGGGGCAGTTGGGCACCGGCGACGCGATGGCTTCGGGCTCCGCTGCCGAAGCCGATTTCGTCATTCTCGACGATGGCGTTGTTCCCGCAGGGCTATTGCCCGGGGAGATAGGCCTTGAGCTCAACTGGCGGGTTGGCCCGTCCGGTTCGGATATCTCCCATCTTCAATTCGTGACGAGCCAGCAAATCGGAGGCTTGCGTGCACAGTTGCCGCTTTCGCCGGTCCACTTGCGAGCGAGACGGTTCGCTGGCGATGTGGTGCTGTCGTGGGTAAGGCGTGGCCGCATCGGCGCGGATAGCTGGGAAGCGGCCGAAATCCTGCTCAGTGAGGAGCGCGAGGAATATAGGTTGGAAATCGCCCGACCGGGCGGCCCGGTGGTGCGCACGGTGACGGTGGGCCAGCAACAATGGCTCTATCCGGCAGCCGATATCGCTTCGGATTTCGCCGTCCTCCCGCCGGCGCTGGATATCACAGTCCGACAACTCAGCACCTCGGTCGGGTGGGGAATTCCCGCGACTGCGCGCCTGGCGCTCATCTGAAATCGACCATCAACAGCTAGCAAAGGAGCCGCGCAATGATCGCGACAAAACCATGGTATCTCTCGCGTACGATCTGGGCTTCGATCGTAACCATACTGACCGGTGCCGCCGGCCTGACGGGCTTGCCGCTTGACGGACTGGACGGATCGGCGCTCACGGACACCCTTCTTCAGACTGTCAGCGCGATTTCCGGCCTGATCGCCGTCTTCGGCAGGTTGTCTGCCAAGGAGCGAATAGGCTAGGATCGGCTCACGGCGTGGCTGGGCGGGAGCCATGCCGTTTCTGGCACGCATTTGCCAAGCCGGGTGGGGGAAAATGTTGAGTAGCTACGGTGTTCATTCCGCGTTCAGCCGCAATTGGTTAGGACGTCGAGCATGAAAAAGCTTCGTCACCTCTTGAGATCGGTTCTGCCGGTGGTCTGCGCATCCGCCCTTGGAGTTTCCGAGGCGCTTGCGCTGCCGGTAGCCGCGCCTCAACCGGATAGCCCGGTCATCAACGTTGCAGCCGATTGCTATTCCATCGGCCAGCAGGTCGCCGCACAGGCTGGCGGAACGCTGGCCAAGGCTTCGGAAGCAAGCAGGGGCGGCCAGCCGGTGTGCGTCATCGTCGTGCTGATCCCCGGCAAGGACGGGCAGCGTCCGCGCCGCGAGGAAATCGTGGTGCCTCAGGGTTGAGCCGCAGCGCGTTTCAATGGTTGTGGAATCGCCCTATAGCTGGCCGTTAAATCGGCTAGCTGGCCTTCCATCGAAAGGGACCGGTCATATGCGTGTACTCGTCGTCGAAGATGACAAGGACCTGAACAGGCAGATTTCCGACGCCCTGATCGATGCTGGTTACGTCGTTGACCGGGCATATGACGGCGAGGAAGGCCATTTTCTGGGCGATACCGAGCCTTACGACGCCGTGATCCTCGACATAGGTCTTCCGCAGATGGACGGCATCAGCGTCGTCGAACGCTGGCGGCGCGATGGAAAAAAGACGCCGGTGCTGATGCTGACAGCGCGTGACCGCTGGAGCGACAAGGTTGCGGGCATAGATGCCGGCGCCGACGACTATGTCGCCAAGCCTTTTCATATCGAGGAAGTGCTGGCGCGCTTGCGTGCGTTGATCCGGCGTGCCGCCGGGCATGCCTCCTCTGAACTGACCTGCGGCCCGTTGCGGCTGGATACCAAGGCATCGAAAGCCGATGTGAACGGAGTGCCGCTGAAGCTGACCTCGCTTGAGTTCAGGCTGCTAGCCTATCTCATGCATCACATGGGTGACGTGGTTTCGCGCACAGAACTGGTCGAACATCTCTACGATCAGGACTTCGACCGCGATTCCAACACGATCGAAGTATTTGTGGGTCGCCTGCGCAAGAAGATGGGCATGGACCTGATCGAAACGGTGCGTGGCATGGGTTACCGCATCCGTGAGCCGGAGCAATAAGTCGCCAAGCTCTCCCACAACCCGTGCAACTGGAAGTCTCGCACCGCGTGTGTGGCTGCGTTCGCTCACGTTCCGGGTGATTGCCTTTTCCACCATCTGGGCGGTCGTTGCCCTTGTCGTCATCTTCACGTTGATAACGACGCTCTATCGCCAGGCGAGCGAGCGCGGTTTCGACAGCTTGCTTTCGGCGCATTTGTTCAACCTGATCGGCTCGGTCGGCGTGTCTGAAAAGGGCGTTCTGACAGGGGTCCCCGATCTCGGTGATTTGAGGTTTTCCGAACCCCAATCCGGTTGGTACTGGTCCGTGGAGCCTGCTTCTAGCAGCCTGACCGGTATTCTCAGGTCTTCGTCGATGACGGGGTCTGTACCTTCGCCAAGCATTGCAGAGGTCCCATTCGATTCAGGTTTCCAGCGCAAATACCTGGCCGAAGGGCTGGACGGCGAGCAACTGCAGGTTTTCGAAAGCGAGTTCGTGCTGGATGCAAAGGATCGCATCGCCCGCTTCCGCGTCATGGGCAACGAGACCGAGCTCGAACAGGAGATAAGCGCGTTTCAGCGCCGGCTGCTGACCTACCTGTCCTTGTTCGGTTTCGGCATGATCGCCATCAACGCCATTGCGATCCTGTACGGCCTGCAGCCGCTTCGGCGCGTGCGCAATGCGCTCGCCATGGTGCGCCAGGGCACAGCTCAGCGGCTGGGAGGGCGTTTCCCGGCTGAAATCGAGCCGCTGGCCAACGAAACCAATGCGCTTATCGAAAACAACAAGCGCATCGTCGAACGATCCCGAACGCAGGTCGGCAATCTCGCCCATTCGCTGAAAACGCCGCTTGCTGTTCTGCTTAACGAAGGTCGTGCGCTTGGTGGGGACAAGGGAAAGCTGATTGCCGAACAGGCGACGTCGATGCAGCAGCAGGTCGAATACTATCTGCAGCGCGCCCGCATGGCGGCCCAGCGCGACAGCGTGGTTTATCGCACGCCGGTCAAGCCGCTGGTGCAGAGAATGACCCGCGTGATGGAGAAGCTTAATCCGGGCATCGATCTCAGGCTAACGCTGCCGCAAGACGAGGTGATCTTTGCCGGGGAGCGCGAAGACCTTGAAGAGGTTTTGGGCAATCTGCTCGAGAACGCCATGAAATGGGCGAAGAGCGTGGTGGCGGTCACGGTCGGGCTTGTCACGGACGAAGAGGGCAATGCCAGCTTGTTCGAAATCGACATT
>MKRZ01000064.1 GCA_001897075.1 Mesorhizobium sp. 61-13
CGGCGCGCCCTTCTTCACCAGCACGGCAATTTTGCCCTTGCCTATTCCACGGCCTTTCAGCCGGGGATGTCCTATTTCGGCGACAGGGACGGCTTCCTCGCCTACAGGATGGTGGGGCGCACGGCCTTCGTGCTGGCCAATCCGCTGGCGGATCCGGCCCGGTGCCGCACGCTTCTGGAGGAGTTCGTCGCGGCCAAGAAGGACGTCTGTTTCGCCCAGGCGTCGAAGGCTACCGCCGAGATACTTTCCGATCTCGGTTTCAGCGTGAACGACATGGGTCCCGAAACTTCGCTCGATCTGGCGACCTATGGTTTTAGCGGTCCTTCGAAGCGCAATTTCCGCACCGCCGTCAAAAGGTTCGAGGCCCTCGGCTGCACGGTGCGCGAAAGCACGGCAGCGGCGCTCGATCCGAAGGAGTTGCGGGCGGTGTCGGACGGGTGGCGGCGCACCCGCACGACGAAGCGCCACGAACTTGCCTTCCTGGTGCGGCCCGTGGTGCTCGCCGATGAAGTGGACGTGCGCAAGTTTTTTATATGCGATGCGGCCGGAAAGCCTGTGGCCCTGGCCTTTTTCGACCCGGTCTATGAAAACGGCGTGGTCACCGGCTACCTGTCGGCCACCCGACGCCGCCTGCCCGGAACAGAGCCGCTTGCCGGCTACTATCTGCTGCATGCGGCAATCGAAAAATTCAAGGCGGAGGGACTGCGGACCCTGCATCTGGGGCTGTCGCCCTTTCATGCGATCCACGACAAGGATTTCAACAAGAACTGGCTTGTCCGCCGCAGCTTCCGGTTCGTCTATACGAATGCGATGACGAACCGCCTGATCTATCCGTTCCAGAGCCTTGCCAAGCACAAGGACAGCTATGGGGGAACGAGAAAGCAGACTTACTTCGCCATCAACACGCTGCCCAGCCTGCCGCGCCTGCTGAAACTCCTATGGGTCTGCCGGATCATCTAGGGTCAGGACCTATTAATCTGGCTGAAATGGTCGGAGCGGATTTGTGCGGATACGAGGAGCGAAGCCGCTGGAAGGCTGAAGCCTTTCAAGGCTTTGCGACACTGTAGCCCGTGCAAATCCGCCCGATCCGTAGGACGATCGAACTGGCGTCGAACTGCTGTGTCAAAGTCCTCGACCGGGGGAACCACCCCGCTCCGCGGACTTTTCCTTGCATCTCTCGCCATTTCGAACGCCATATCAGTCATATTGATAGGTCCTGACCCTAGGCGGCGAATCCACGACGCGTTGCCGTTCAGTTGAACTTCCAGTTAAGCCGCACAAGGACGTTGCTGGAATTGTAGCCGATGTTGGCCGTGCCGGGCACGCCGCCGAGGTCGATCGCATAGGACGGGCGGTCCGTGGTGAAATAGCGATATTCGAAGCCAAGCTCTGCCCTTTCGCCCAGCGGAATGGCGACGCCGGCGATGGCCTGGAAGGCGGCGCGGGTGTCGCTGATGTCGAGCGCAGGCCCTCCGGCCGGGGTCACCTTGGCCGAAAGGAAAGCCACGCCGGCACCAGCCCCGACATAAGGAATGAAGCGCGTGTCGTTTTGGAAGCGGTAGTAGGCGTTGGCCATGACGGAAATGGCGTCATAGTGCCCATCCAGCGGAATTGCGCCGACGAATATCTCTTCGCGATCGAATTGACCGCGCCGGCCCGACAATTCCGCCTCGGCGGCGAAGGAGCCCCAGTCGTAGCCAACCGCTGCGCCGACCGCGCCGCCCGCATCGAAAAACATCTTTGCCGGCAGGACTGAAAAGCCGGTTAGCGAGGGGTCGGAGGAGCCGATCTGGAAATCGTTGTCATGCAGGATGTTGATGCCGCCGAAGACGCTGGCATATGGAACGCCGTCTTGCGCCACGGCCAGGCCGGGTGCCGACAGGAGCGCGACTATGGACGCCGCGAGCGCGCGGGAGAGTACATGCATG
>MKRZ01000065.1:0-87 GCA_001897075.1 Mesorhizobium sp. 61-13
TGGGGTGAAAGATTTTTACAGAAGTGAGTGGGAACAAGGGGTTGGGAGGTGAGTGTGGACGGAATTTGATCCACGCCGGATAGCTCG
>MKRZ01000065.1:137-11146 GCA_001897075.1 Mesorhizobium sp. 61-13
GGAACGCTGCTTCTGAGTCGCTTGCGCACTGCCCCTCAGCCGCGCCGGGCGGCATCGATTGTGGCGACGTCGATCTTCTGCATTTTCATCATAGCGTCGAAAGCGCGCTTGGCCTCGGCACCGCCGGTGGCCATCGCCTCGGTCAAGGTGCGCGGCGTGATCTGCCAGTTAACGCCCCAGCGATCCTTGCACCAGCCGCACTCGCTTTCCCTGCCGCCGTTTCCGACGATGGCGTTCCAGTAGCGGTCGGTCTCTTCCTGGTCGTCGGTCGCGATCTGGAACGAGAAGGCTTCGCTTTGCGGGAACTGCGGGCCGCCGTTCAGACCGATGCACGGAATGCCGCAAACGGTGAATTCGACGACCAGCACCTCGCCTTGCTTTTTGGACGGATTGTCGCTCGGCGAGCGCCAGATGGAACCGACTTTGGAATCCGGGAACACGCTCGCATAAAACTGCGCCGCAGCCTCGGCGTCCTTGTCGTACCATACGCAGATCTGGTTTTTCGGGGCAGGCATGGGCGGGTCTCCTCGGTTGTTGAAACTCAGCGTCCTTAAACGACGCTTGAGCCTAGGACGTTCCGTGATGAGGCAAGCCGACATGGTGAGCCGCCGAAGAGGCAGAAAATTTTCGGACATAAAAGTGCCGATGGATAGATGATCACTTTTTGTTCCAGTTTTCTCTTGGCCTTGCAGCGCGCTCGCGCTACCTCTGGCGCGTGACCGCCAAGCCGCGCCCCACTGACGACAGTGCCGAAATCCGCTTGCCCGAACCGTTCGTCAGATGGTTCGCCGCAAAGGGTTGGGCGCCGCGTGCTCACCAGATGGAACTTTTGGCGCGTGCGCAAGCCGGACAGTCTGTGCTGCTGATCGCGCCGACCGGGGCCGGCAAGACACTGGCCGGCTTCCTGCCGACGCTGACGGAGCTGGCCGAGCGGCCGAAGCGCAGGCCCGGTGAAGGGCACCGTGGCATCCATACGCTCTACATCTCGCCGCTGAAGGCGCTGGCCGTCGATATTGAGCGCAACCTGGGCAAACCGGTCGAGGAAATCGGTCTGCCGGTCACCATCGAAACGCGCACCGGCGACACACCGGCCCACAAGCGCCAGCGCCAGAAACTGGTGCCGCCCGACATTTTGCTCACCACGCCTGAGCAACTGGCGTTGCTGATTGCGGCATCCGACGCCAGGCGCTTCTTCGAGGATCTGCGCTACGTCATCTTCGATGAACTGCATTCGCTGGTCACCTCCAAGCGCGGCCATCTTCTGGCGCTGGGGCTGGCGCGGCTGCGGAGCTTTGTGCCGGACCTGCGCGCCATCGGCCTATCGGCGACGGTGGCCGAACCGGACGAGTTGCGGCGGTGGCTGGTGGGGCAGAGTTCTTCAAATGTTACCCCCACCCCTGACCCCTCCCCGCAAGGGGGAGGGAAATCTTGCGGAGGTGTTTCTGGCAAGAATTTCCAGGCGGTTTTGCTTGCCGAGGAAGCGGAGACGTCCCCCTCCTCCTTGCGGGGAGGGGTCAGGGGTGGGGGTAGTGCGCAGCCTATCCAGCCGATGGCCGGCCTCATCACCGTTGCCGGCGGCGCCAAGCCGGAAATTTCCATTCTCGATTCGCGCGAGCGGGTGCCGTGGGCCGGCCATTCGGCGCGCTACGCCATACCCGAGATCTACGAGGCGATCCGGCAGCACAAGACGACGCTCCTGTTCGTCAACACGCGCAGCCAGGCCGAACTGCTGTTCCAGGAACTGTGGCGGGCGAACGAGGACGCCCTCCCGATTGCTCTGCATCATGGCTCGCTCGATGTCGGCCAGCGCCGCCGAGTCGAAAAGGCCATGGCCGACAATGCGCTGCGGGCCATTGTCGCCACCTCGACGCTCGACCTCGGCATCGACTGGGGCGATGTCGATCTCGTCGTCCATGTCGGCGCGCCGAAGGGCGCCAGCCGGCTGGCGCAGCGCATCGGCCGCGCCAATCACCGCATGGACGAGCCATCGAAAGCCGTGCTCATTCCGGCCAACCGCTTCGAGGTGCTGGAATGCCGCGCTGCCCTCGACGCCAACTACATCGGCGCACAGGACACGCCGCCCTTGCTGGAAGGCGCGCTGGACGTGCTGGCACAGCATATCCTCGGCACGGCTTGCGCAGCACCTTTCGATGCCGATTTTCTCTACGAGGAAGTGACGAGTGCTGCGCCCTATGCCGGGCTGGACCGGCCGACCTTCGACCGTGTCGTGGATTTCGTCGCCACCGGCGGCTACGCGCTGAAGAGCTACGAGCGCTATGCCCGCATCCGCAAGACCAAGGAAGGGTTGTGGCGGGTTACCCATCCGCGCATCGCCCAACAATATCGGCTGAATATAGGCACCATCGTCGAAATGCCGGAATTGAACGTGCGCTATGTGCGGCAAGGCAAGGTGACGGGCTATGGCGGGCGCGTGCTGGGTAAGGTCGAGGAATATTTCGCCGAGACGCTCAGGCCCGGCGACAACTTCCTGTTTGCCGGCAAGGTGCTGCGCTTCGAGGGTATCCGCGAAAACGAATGCGTCGTCTCAAGCGGCGGCGGCAAGACGCAGATCATCGTGCCTTCCTATGCCGGCGGCAAGTTTCCGCTTTCCACCTATCTCGCCGACCAGGTGCGCGCCATGCTGGCCGACCCCGACCGCTGGCACACGCTGCCCGAACAGGTCGAGGACTGGCTGCGGCTGCAGAAGGAAAAGTCGGTGCTGCCGAAGCGCGGCGACCTTCTGGTCGAGACGTTTCCGCGCGCCGACCGCCACTACATGGTGGCCTACCCCTTCGAGGGCCGGCTGGCGCACCAGACGCTCGGCATGTTGTTGACGCGCCGGCTGGAACGCGCCAATGCGCGCCCGCTCGGCTTTGTCGCCACCGACTATTCGCTGGCCGTGTGGGGGCTGGACGACATGGGCGCGCTGTTTGCTGCCGGCAAGCCGACGCTTGGCGCGCTGTTCGACGAGGACATGCTGGGAGATGACCTCGAAGCCTGGTTGAACGACAGCTGGATGCTGAAGCGCATGTTCCGCACCTGTGCCGTCATCGCCGGCCTGATCGAGAAGCGCTTTCCGGGCCAGGAGAAGACAGGGCGGCAGGTGACGGTGTCGGCCGATCTCATCTACGATGTGCTGAGAAGCCACGAACCCGACCACATTCTGATGCAGGCGACGCGGGCGGATGCCGCTGCCGGCCTGCTCGATGTCAGCAGGCTTGCCGACATGCTCTCGCGCATACGGGGGCGAATCGTGCATAAGAGGCTGGACCGGATTTCGCCGCTGGCGGTGCCGGTGATGCTGGAGATCGGCAAGGAATCGGTGAACGGCGAGGCCAACGAGACGCTGCTGATGGAGGCGGCCGATCTCGTCGAGGAAGCGATGGGGGCAGGATTGGCAGGCGGTTCGGAATGAACCTGGCGATCAGGACAACGGCAACACTGCCGGCCGATCTCGTCACGGTCGCCGGCGAACGCGCGGTGTGCGATCCGCGCGGCGTACTCTATTTTCCCGAGCTTGCTCTGCTTGCCGTTTCCGACCTTCATCTGGAAAAGGGGTCTTCGCTGGCAAGGCGCGGGGCGTTGATCCCGCCCTACGACACCGCGGCGACGCTTGCCCGCCTGCAGGCGGTGATTGTCGACTATGCGCCGCGCATCGTCATCAGCCTAGGCGACAGTTTTCACGATGGCGAAGGCGCAAGCCGCCTGCACGACGAGTTCCGCGAGCGGCTGGAAACGCTGATCTCAGGCCGCGACTGGTTCTGGATTGCCGGCAACCACGATCCGGACGCCCCGGCCGACCTGCCCGGCGAGACGGTCAGGGAACTGGCGATTGCCTCGCTGGTGTTCCGGCACGAGCCGTCGAAAGGACAAGCCGCCGGCGAGGTTGCGGGACATTTGCATCCTTGCGCGCGCATCGTGCAGCGCGGCCGCTCGGTCCGACGCCGCTGTTTTGCCGGCGATGGCGCGCGCATGATCATGCCGGCCTTCGGCGCATATACCGGCTCGCTCAATGTGCTCGACCGCGCCTATTCGGGCCTGTTCAACCGCGAAAGCCTTGTCGCCTACATGATGGGCAAGGACCGGATTTTTGCGTTGCCGGGCGCGATGCTGAGAGCTGGCTAATCCCTGCGGAATACGATCCGCCCGAGCCAGCCGGTGACCATGGCAAGGCCTATCGACATCAGGCCGTAGGCAAAGCCGTGATTGTGGGCGAGGCGGAATATAGCCTGCTCGAAGCCGGACTTGTGGATCTCGAGCTGGGCGGAGCTTTCCTTCACGAACATGCCGTTCTTGAACAGGAAGGCGCGCGCCTTGTGCGTGCCGACGGGGACGTCCGGTGCGAGCCTGACGGTAGCGCGGAACAGGTTCTGCGACAGGAAACGCACGCCCCCGACATTCTCGCTATAGAGCCCGATGGCCGTCTTGCGCTCGCGCAGTGCCTTGGTGAAGGTGGCGATGGTGAACGGGTTCTGGCTGCGGTCGGCGGGCTGCATGTAGATGTTGCTCGCGCCAAGGGACAGTTGCTTGTAGCTGTTCGGTTCGGTGATGTCCTGGAAGGCGCGGGTCGTGGCCACCGAATAGGAGACCGGGACGTTTTCGAACTGCTCGGATTCAAGGTTCATCCATACGCCGAGCACGCGGTCCTTGCGGCGCACGACGACCGGCCGCGCCGGGCCTTCGAGCACCACGATGACGTCGTAGCGGCCTTGCCGGGAGACTTGCGGATCGGCGTCCTCAAGCGAGCCGAAGATGGTGAGGTCGGCCCCGGCAAATCCGGCGGTGATGGCAACGCTGTCGGTGGAAAGGCCGATCTGGATGTTTTCCACATGCGGCGATTGCGCAAACGCCGGACAGGCAAACAGCAATATCGCGACCAGTCCCCAGATGCGCGCCATCAGCTCAACCCCGGCGTGCTGAGCGAATAGAGGTTGGGCGGGGTCACGAACAGGTCGACCGCAAGGCGTATGGCAACCGCGAGCACGAGAAGCGCCAATAGCGCGCGCAGTTGCTCGCCGCGCAGTTTCTGGCCGGCCTTGGCGCCGTACTGGGCTCCGGCAACGCCGCCGATCATGAGCAAAAGGGCCAGCATGATATCGACGGTGTAGTTCGTCGAGGCGTGGATGAGCGTCGTATAGCCGGAGGTGAAGATGATCTGGAACAGCGACGTGCCGACGACGACGTTGGTCGGCACGCGCAGCAGGTAGATCAGCGCCGGCACCATGATGAAGCCGCCGCCGACGCCCATGATCGAGGACAGAAAGCCGATTGCCGCGCCGAGCGCGAGGACTGGGATGACGCTGACGAACAGCTTGGACGTGCGAAAGCGCATCTTCAGCGGCAGGCGGTGGATCCAGTTGTGCTGGCCCGACTTCTTCAGCGTGGGTGCTGCGCCGCTGCGGCTTGCTCTGAGCGCATTGACGCTTTCAAACAGCATCAGGCCGCCGACGCTGCCAAGCAAAACGACGTAGAGCAGCGAAATGAACAGGTCGAGCTGGCCGAGGCTGCGCAGCACGGAAAACACGTAGACGCCGGCCGTCGAGCCGACGATGCCGCCGGCCAAAAGCACAAACCCCAGCTTGAAATCGAGCGTACCTCGCTTCATGTGCGACAGCGCGCCGGAAAAGGACGAGGCGATGACCTGGTTGGCGCCGGTGGCGACCGCGATGGCCGGGGGGATGTTGTAGAAAATCAGCAGCGGAGTGATGAGGAAGCCGCCGCCGACACCGAAAAGACCCGACAGGAATCCGACCGCCGCGCCCATTGCCAGCAGCACGAACACGTTGACGGAAATTTCCGCAATCGGGAGATAGATGCCCACCCGCTCGTCTCGATCACTTGTCGCCCCTCGGCAGAAGCATAGTGCCGAAAAGCTAATCTGTTCTTGCACGTTCGCCGCAGCGGGGGATTGTGCCCGCTACGGTGCTGAAAAAAGAAACATGTCAATCAGTTAACAGGCAAATGTGTGGCAGCGGCGTCGCAGAAGCGACGCCGCTTGCACTTATTTGCGCGCAAGAAGGGCGTTTACCAGCTTTTCGTCGACTTCGCCGGTCTGGGTCATGTCGTGGTCGGCCTGGAACGCCATGATGGCGTCCTTGGTCTTGCCGCCCATGACGCCGTCGGCGGTGCCGGCCGAGTAGCCGTTCTTGTTGAGGATCAATTGAATGTTCTGGACAGCCTTGGTCATGTCCACGCTTGCCGTGGTGGTGGGCGCTTCCTGCCAGCCATCAGGCACTTCGACCGAATTGGCAGAAGGATCGACCGGCTTGGCTTTCCAGAGCTCGGTCGTCGCGCGGGCATTCTTCAACTGTTCGGGTTGCAGCACCTTGGCGATTTCGTCGCGCTTGGCGGCGGCGTCCTTGTCACCCGTCTTGGCGACGAGCGCGAACCACTTGTAGGATTCCTCGAGATCCTGCTTCATGCCGACGCCCTTGGCCGCCAGGATGCCGAGATTGAACTGGCTGTCCTTCACGCCGAGGTCTGCGGCTGCACGAAACCAGCGGGCTGCCGCGTCGTTGTCCGCCGTACCATCGGCGCCCATGGCGAGCAGCACGGCAAGATTATGCATGGCGCTGGCGTTGCCCTGCTGGGCTGCCATTTGGTACCACGTCTTGGCCTTGCCGACGTCGCGGGTGACCCCGATGCCCTTTTCATAGAAATTGCCGATGCGGTACTGCGCCGGCGCGAGGCCCTGTTCGGCAGCCTTTTCGTACCACTTCGCGGCTGCCTTCAGGTCTTCCTTGACGCCGCGTGCCTCGGCATAGCGCGAGCCGATTTCGAACAGCGCCTTGGCATCGCCGCCTGCGGCTGCCTCGCGCATGGCGGGCGTGCCGATGTCTGCGGGAATATCGGCGGCGATATCCGTGGCGACTGCCTTTGGCTCCGCCATGGTCAGAACAGGGGTCCCCGGCACGACGGCGGCGACCTTTGCCGGCGGGGTCATTGCCGCCGGCGTCTTTGCGGTTGGCTGCACCAGCATCGCTGCGCCGCTATCCGCCTTTGCAGGCGCCGTTGCGGCGGTGCTCTTGACCTCCGGCTTGCTCGGCTTCGTGGTAGAGGCTGTCGTCGTGGAGCCGACAGTGCTGGATGTGGCGGCAGGTGCGGACTTGATTTTTGCCGCCGCGGGCTGCGCCACCTTCTGCGTGGCTCCGGGAGCAGTGGTCTTGTGAGCCACCTGCGCCGGGTCGGACAGGAACGCCTTGCCGAGCTGGAGGCCGGCGAGCGCAAGCATGATGGCGCCGGCCGCCATCAGGATCGGCTTGCGGCGCGACTTCAGCAGGTCGCCAATGCGCAGCGCCTTGACCGGGCCGCCAATTGCCGAATGCCGCTTCAGTGTTTCTGCCTCGACAGCGGCTGCCTGTGCGGCTCGCCGTGCTGCGGCAATGAAATCTGACTTGGCGGCTTCGGCTTCCTGACGCCTTTCCGGAACGCCGCGCTCATCGCGAACGCGTTTCATGATCGCGCTGAGATCGGGTGCGCCGGAGCCGGGCTCCAGCGGGCGATTGATCAGGGTCGGCTCAATCTGCTGGTCGGGATCGAGTGAAGGAAGCTCGGCGGCGGCTTCCGAGCCCGCCAGCACCGGAGCGTCATTGTTCTTGCGGCCTTTGAAAGCGCGGGCAAGGCCGCCAAAAAGCGACTTCTTGCGACCCGGCTCCTTTTCGCCCGCAACATTGCCGCCTGCCGCTGCCTTTGCGGCGTCGGCTGCAGCTTCCGCCGGAGTGCGAGCCGGACCGTCGCCGCGCATGACGGCAGCGACAAAATCTTCATGCTCGTCATTTGGCTCCGAAAATACATCCGATGTTTCCGACAGGGGCAGCGGTTCGTCCAGATCAAGGGTCGGCGCCTCATGCACCGTGATCTTGGCGGCGGTCTGAATTTCCGCCTCTTCCTCGGCGATCGGGGTCTCCAGCGAGCTCAGGCGCTCGACTATCTTCAAGAGCGTGTCGTGGATGGCTTCGAAGGTCTTGGAATTGCGATCGTCGGAGCGCCGCGTCAGCGTCTCGAGTGTTTTCAGGTCTTGCGCGAGACCGGCCACCGCCGCGTTTTCCACCGCCGTGCCGCTCATCGAGCGGACGGCGCTTTCGGCGGCTTCCCTTGCAGCGTCGAGAATGGATTCGCGCGTGCCGATGATCGACTGTTCGATCTGGCTGAGGCGCGGGCTGATATCGTCGAAGTCAGGCAGCGGCGTTCCCGGCCGCGACAGGTGCGCCGAAAGCCCCGAGACTTGCGCTTCAAGGCTGCGGATAAGATCGGGGTCGAGCCCGGCGAACTGGGCCGTGGAACTGTCGAGACGGTCGGATATCTCGGTAAGGCGCGATTCCAGGCCGCTAATGGCTTTCTGGCTTGCCGCGTCGCTGGCGCGCGCTTCGAGACCCTCGGTCAGCATATTGAACCGGGCGTCGATGGCTTCGATTACGCCGGCGCTGTCCAGCCCGGACGGCGCCAGATGGCCAAGCCGGTCTGCAACTTCATCAAGCCGCCGCTCAAGATCGCGAAACAGGATGTTGCCCTGCTCAATGGCGTCACCCTGACGCCGTTCCAGCATGGTGGCCAGCACGTCGAAGCGCTGTTCCAGTCCCTGCACGATGCGATCGGCATCGGGCATGGCAGGCGCACGGTCGATCTTTTCGGCGATCATCGCGATCTGGCCGGCAAGCCGCTCCATTGCTTCTTCCGGCAAATGGCTGTTCGAGGCGAGTTCATCGACCCGCTGCGAAAGCGCGCTCAGCCGCTCGATGACTTCGCCGCTTGGCTTGTCTTCCGACACTTCCTCGATCTGTGCAGCCAGGGCGGCTACACGCTGTTCGATACGCTCAAGCGCGGAAGGATCGAAGGCATTGGCCTGAATGGCGACGGTCGAGGCGAGAATTGCCCTGGAAATCTCGTCGAGACGCTCATCGATGAGGCTGACGGTCTGTCCTGCCTGGCCGCTTTGCTGGGTGGCGAAGTGATCGAGCGCGCCAGCGAGCGTGCGGACCTTTTCTTCAAGCGAACGCAGCGGCAGCGATTCGGGAAGGGTCTCGACGGCCCGGCTGATCTGCTCGAGCCGCTCGTTGAGCACGCCGATGCCGGCACCTTCTTCCGGTGCCTGCTGGCCTGCCTCGAACCGCTCCTCGAAAGCGGTCCAGCGGCGATCGAAATCGTCCCAGCGCGTGTCCACGGCGCGCACGGTTTCGTCGCGGGCCAAGGTCTCGATCGCTGCCTTCACCTGCTCGATTTCGAGCCGAAGCATGCTGATGCTTCTGTCGTCGCTCTTGTCGGCCAGCGCCTGGATGGTGCCGGACAGCCGTTCCAGTTCAAGGCCGAGCTCGACGCTGTCCTTGGACGCATCGTCGGGCTGGCGGGTCAGTTCGATGTCGTGGCGAAGCACCTCGAATTCCTGATGCAGGCCATCCGTCATCTGGTGGCGCAGTTCCTCGCGCAGGCTGCGCAATTCGATGGCGATCTTGCTGACCGCGGCGAGGCTGTCTTCCTGGTTGCGGACGCGGTCGATGTCGCGTGCGATGGTCTGGTAATTCGGCCCGAAGCCGGATGGCTGCGAGGATTCGGCAGGGTGCTGCGAAAAGAATGCGTCGCGCGAAGGGCGGCTCTCGTAGAGAGGCTGCTGCTCGGGATCGGCCATCGGCAGGCTGTCAGTTTCGCGCCGTGAGCGCTGCAGCCGCGCTTCCAGCGCGGCGAGCGAATGGTTGAGCTGTTCCAGCGTGGTATGCGGCTTGCGCTGCCGGTTGGTGTTAAGAGTCTCGAGATAGGACCGTTTGTTGCTCATCGCGACGCCCGTTTCTGGAAGTGGCTGGCACCTGGCCAGGTTCCCCTTAAACATTCCGTCGGCGACGAAGACGGCCACACCATTTCCGTGCGGCAGAAGTGTTGGCTTCCTGGGCTCTCGCCCACGCTTCGAGAAACCGTGAAAACTTCGCTACAGGATAACCACGGGGAACCGACATGCGCACAATTCGCCCAACGTGGTAAACAAGATGTTAATCAAACTTAAGAAGCTTAACCTTTATTGAGAAAATCCTTCGATCTGCCGCGCAAAGCGGAGTGATCGGGGTGCGTTACGACCCTCTTGAATTTTTTTGCCAATGCCAGTACATCCTTACGTAAACGTAAGCGGAACTCCAAAGGGCCGCTTTAGTGGAAGTTGAAACCAGAACCGGAAGGCGAAAAGCGCTTCCGTGTAGGCAGCATGCCCAAAGCGCCATGCTGCAACCCAGGAAAACCAGATGATGAAATCGATGCCGGCCGTCGACACCGCGGCCTTTCAAAATGACATTCTGAACGACGCGGCCGGCGAACTGGCGCGTATCGGCGAAATGGCCAAGCAGTTCGGCGTGACCTTGCGCACCTTGCGCTTCTATGAGGACAAGGGCCTGATCAGCCCGCTGCGCGATGGTGCGACAAGGCTTTATTCGCACCGCGACAAGGCGCGGCTGAAGCTTATCCTGCTCGGCCGCAAGGTTGGCTTCTCCTTGCGCGACGTGAAGCAGCTGATGGACCTGTACGATCCGTCCGGCGCCAACATCAAGCAGCTCAAGGTGGCTTTGGACAAGTCGGACAAGCAGCTGGCGCGCCTGCACAAGCAGCGTGCGCTTCTCGACGAAGCCATCGACGAGTTGGGCAACTCGATGGCCGATATCCGCCGCATGCTGGCGGAACGGTCGGCGGCACCGTCAGGCACCGCAAACTAAGCCGGGTATTTCCAGCCTTCCAACACATGCCTACGGCTCGATGAGTGCCGCTTCGCCGGCGTCATCGGGCCGTTGCAGCATATCGGCATTGTTGCATCGGCGGCTATTCCCCTCAAAATTACGTGAGGCGAATGCCCCGGACCTCACCGGGATACGCGAAATTTGCCGCCGTCGAAATATTGACGTTTACGCAAACGTCAATATTTGATAGAGGGACGCATTGCCGGACCATGCGCGATCTGACACGGTCGAACGCTGGCGGCACACGGGCTGGAGGAAAGACAGGATGCCGATCTATCATGCGCCGGTTCAGGACACGCT
>MKRZ01000066.1 GCA_001897075.1 Mesorhizobium sp. 61-13
AGGAGAGCTGGATATCAGCCAGCCGCATGATCGCCGCGTCGACCCAGCCGCCGACCCATGCCGCAAGCAATCCCAGCGCGGTGCCGACGATCGCGGACAGGGCCACGGCCGCTACAGCGATGGTGAGCGAAAGCCTGAGGCCGTAAAGAATACTCGAAAGCACGTCGCGACCTTGGTTGTCGGTTCCCAAAGGGAACTCCATGCTGCCACCCGAGCTCCAGAACGGAGGTAGCAATCCGTTCATCAGGTCGATGCTGGAGGGGTCATAAGGGTTATAGGGGGCGAGAAGCGGGGCCATCGTCGCGGCGAGTATCAGGCCGACAGCGAGCGTAAAGCCAGCGATCACGCTCGGGGTTCGACAGAACTCATAGACCAGATCACTGTCTAGAAAGGTGGACCAGCGATTGCTGATATTTCGGATCATCGGTGCATTCCATGTCTTGCCTAGCTTGCAGGCTGGGATTCGGGCGCGTTGCGTCAGGCTTTCCCCTGGCGCAGGCGGGGATCGATCAGGAAGTAGAGCAGGTCGACGCAGAGATTGATCAGGACGAACATCAGCGACACGAAGACGAGATAGGCCGCCATCACCGGGATGTCGCCGAAGCTTAATGCCTGGATGAAGAGAAGGCCGAGGCCGGGCCACTGGAACACGGTCTCGGTTATGACCGCGAAGGCAATGATCGAGCCCATCTGAAGTCCGGTGATCGTGACGACCGGGACCAGCGTGTTCTTGAGGGCGTGACGAAAGTGAATTGACGAGAAACTCAGCCCTCGCGCCATGGCGAACCGGATGTAGTCTGCACGCATGATTTCCATCATCTCACTGCGCACGAGGCGCATGATCAGCGTCATCTGGAACAACGACAGAGTGATCGCGGGAAGGATCAGCGATTTCAGGCCGGAAAACGTCAGGAGGCCTGTCGACCACCAGCCGATTTGCACGACATCACCGCGACCGAATGGGGGCAGCCATTTCAGGATGATGGCAAAGACCACTATCAGGATGATGCCGGTAAAGAAGGTGGGCAGCGATATCCCGACCAGCGACAACGACATGAACAGCCGCGACAGCGCCGAACGCGGATGAATGCCGGTGTAGATGCCCATCGGTATGCCCAGCGCGAGCGCCAGGAAAACCGCTGCAAAGCTGAGCTCGATGGTGGCCGGCAGGCGCTCGGCCACGATGTCGATTACCGGGCGGGCGTATTGGTAGGAAAGGCCGAAATCGCCTCGAACTGCACGGCCAACGAAATCTATGTATTGCAGCAGGAAGGGCCTATCCAGACCGAGGTCTTCGCGCAGTTGGGCTCTGTCGTCCGCGGAGGCCGCCGCGCCAACCATATTGTTCACTGGATCGCCGACATAGTTGAACAGTGCGAAAGCGATAAGCCCTACGACCAGCATGACCCCCGCCGACTGCAGGACGCGACTGATGAGGAAACGGATCATGCTCTTTTCTCCTGACGCTTGATGGCCACGCAGTCACGCGCGCGCGTGACTGCGTGGCTTATGCGCCGTGCATGGCTTTGTGAGACAGTTTTTCGCCTTGCACGACGAAAGTGTGCCACGGACGAGCACGCGTCTGAGCGAACGCGCGGAAATTGTACTATAGGCCAGAATTGGAGCCAATGTCTTAGATGCGGCCGCGCTCAGAGATGCATGCAGAATGTCCCGGTCGATCCCGAGATTCGGATGTCTCTCCATGGCATCCTCCCGGAAAAAAGCACATTGTCTGATCTGATTGTGTTGCTAATGCTGGTACATGTTTGGGTGAAAGTCAAACAATTGATGTCATTATGTCTTGATTAAATGCGAACGGTGTGTACTCATAATGTGACGAACGGGCGCTAACACCTAGGTGGCACAGACTCGAGCCGAAGTGTCTCAAGCAGGTTTGGAAACCTATGACAATGACAAAGTCGCTCGATCTGTCGCATTCGGTTGCAAGCCATTTTTCATCGATTGTGCGGTCGAATGCGCAGCAAGCTTTGAATGGGCCCAGGTGCCTTCTTGAACGGTCTCGGGGAACTTCCGGTTGCCCGTACGAGCAATGCATCCATCGGTGGATATGCGCTCCCATCCCGCGTGATCCGCCGTTCCAGATTGGCAGGCAGAAGGCCGGCCAAAGACAACCGGCCCTTTAGTTTCGGGCCGGCCAACCAGAGCCGGCGCATCAACCCAAGCGCCGGCCAGACACGGGGAACTCCGCAATGTCGACTTTCAGACGAATAGTGCCGACCGCGGCTGTCGCTTTGGCGTCCGCAATGTTGCTGTTTGGCGGGCCGGCCGAAGCCCGACGGCTCACTTGGTCCACCAGTGCAGATCTAATCACGCTGGATCCACACGCTGCCAGTGTTGGAATCAACAATACGGGTCTCAGCCAGTTCTATGAGCCGCTGATCACCCGAGACCAGGAGCTGAAGCTCGTTCCCGCCTTGGCGGTATCGTGGAAGAACCTGGATGAAAAAACCTGGGAGTTTCAGCTCCGCAAGGGCGTGACTTTCCACGACGGTGCTGCCTTCACGGCAGAAGACGTTGCCTTTTCGATCATGCGCGCCAAGGCGCCGACTTCCGACTACAAGGTGGCCGTCAACGCCATTTCCGAAGTCAAGATTGTCGACGACTATACTGTCCATATCATCACGTCAGAACCCGCACCCACATTGCCGGATTGGCTGACGCTGATCTTCATCGTGGACAAGGGTTGGGCCGAAGCGCATGGCGTCTTGGTTCCCCAGGACTTCAAGGGCGGAGAAGAGAATTTCGCCGCGCGCAATGAAAACGGCACCGGTCCCTACCGAGTGACCTTGCGCACGCCAGGCGTGACGACCGAAATGGTGGCCTTTGATGGCTATTGGGACCGGGCGAATTTCCCGGTTGGCTACGACGAACTCGTACACCGGCCTATCGGGTCTGCTGCTACCCGGATTGCCGGCTTGCTTTCGGGTGATGTCGATGTCGTGCTGGATCCACCGCTTCAGGATTTGGGGCGTATCGAGGCGGATCCCGCGCTCAAGGTTGAATACGATCACGAAATCCGGTCGATCTTCTTCGGTTTCGACGTCAGCAGCCCCAAGTTGCGCTTTGGTTCCGGCGCCGACACCAATCCGTTCCTGGACGAGCGCGTTCGCAAGGCCGTCTACATGGCGATCAACAGCGAGGGCATCCAGCGCCAGATCATGCGCGGCCTCTCGACGCCGATCGGCAGCCTCTTTTCGCCACGACTGAACGGCCACCGGGCGGAGTTCGACGAAAGGCTGCCCTTTGATCCCGAGGCGGCGCGCAAGCTGATGGAAGAGGCCGGGTTCGGCAAAGGCTTCAAGGTCCGGCTCGACTGCACCAACGACCGCTATGTCAATGACGAGGCGATCTGCCAGGCGGTTGTTCCGATGCTTGCGCGGATCGGCATCGAAGTCGAACTCAATCTTCGTCCCGCGACCACTGCGTTCCCGGCGATGTTGAAGCGCGAAACCAGCTTCTTTATGCTGGGCTTCGATGCGCCGACACTGGATGCCGAGTACATCTTCCGCTTCGCTCTGCATTCGCCCGACGGCACGCTGGGAACCTGGAATTTCGGCGCCTATTCCGATCCTAAGGTCGACGCCCTCATGGCGCAGATCGCAGTCGAGATGGACCCTGACAAGCGGCGCGAGCAAATGGCTGAAGTGATCCGCATCACGCGTGACGCGGTCGTCTATGTGCCTCTGCACCTGCAGGGCATGGCATGGGCGATGAAAGCCGATGTGAATCTGGGTATCCGCGCCGATAACAAGCCGCAGTTCAAATACGCACAGCCCGTGCAGTGACGTGTCCGCGCCGGGCCGGAATTCTCCGGCCCGGCGCGCGACTGACAGATCAAGTTAGGAGAGTTGGAAGTGTTTGACACCATCTTGCGCAATGGGACCGTTGTCGATCCGTTGGATGGGGTTCGTCCCGCCGATCTGGCGCTACGTGATGGCAAGATCGCGGCGATCATGGAGCCTGGCGCACCGGCCGAAGCGCATGACGTGCTGGACGTTTCAGGCAAACATCTGTTTCCTGGCGTGATCGAACCGCATACCCACATCGGTTTTCTCAATCCGTTCCAAGCCGATGTGACGACGGAAACCGCCTCGGCGGCCATTGGTGGCGTCACCACCGTCTTCAGTTTTCACCGGCACTATCAAAGTGCGGAGCCCAAACCCTATGACGATTTCCCCGAACTGGTGGAGACCATCAACGCGGGTGCATATGTCGATGTAGCGATCCACCTCGGCATGTTGACCGAGGTACAGGCCAGCCAGATCGAAAAATACATCGAATGGGGCGTCAGTTCCTTCAAGTTCTACATGGCCTATCGCGGTGAGGACGGAAAGACCGTCGGAATGATCAACGAGATCGACGATGGTGTGATGTTCGACGCGTTCAGCGTCTTGGGGAAGTATCCCCATGCCGTTGCTTGCGTGCATTGCGAGAACACAGAGATCATCGGCCGACGCGCGCGGCAGGTCAAAGCTGCAGGGCGAGCAGATCTGGCAGCGTGGAATGCGGCCCGGCCCTCCTTCGCCGAGGCGGAGCATGTGAGGCGTGCCGGCTATTTCGCCGAGATTGCGGGTTGCAACCTGTACTACGTACATATCGGTGCCGCGAAAAGCGTCGAAGAAGCGATTCTCCAGAAGGCGCGCTATGACCGGATCACCATAGAGACCTGTCCGCACTACCTTACCCTGACCGAAGATTCGGAGCTCGGTCCGGTAGCCAAGGTCAATCCCCCGGTTCGAGCGCAGGCAGATCTGGATCGCATCTGGCAGGCGCTCCTGGACGGCGACATCGAGACCGTGGGCACCGACCATTGTGCCATGCCGCGCACGAAGAAGGCTGGGGACATCTGGAAGGCGTCGCCCGGGTTCCCCGGTATGGCGACTATGCTGCCTGTCATGCTGCACGAGGGCTACCATCGCCGCGGCATGGGGCTGCAGCACATCGCCCGTGCATTGTCATACAACGCGGCAAAAAGCTTCAACCTTTTGCCACACAAGGGTGCACTCCAGGTCGGGTTCGATGCCGACATAGCGGTTGTGGATCTCGAGCTGGAAAAACGGGTCAATCCGGCTCTGTTGCTGTCGAGTTCAGACTTCTCCTTGCAGGAGGGGCAGGTGCTGAAAGGGTGGCCGGTATCGACGTTCTTGCGCGGCAAAGTTGTTGCGCGTGATGGGGCGATCCTCGGTCGCCCCGGCGATGGGCGCTATCTCGCGCGCTAACGGAAATGATTCATAATTTTCATTATTGACACATGATGGAACAAGTTGTTTCATCGGGTCGAGGGTCAGCATCAGACCTATGGGCCTGCCTTAAGAAACCGAAGGACTCCTAAGAAATGACAAGCGAGACGACCAAAAAGCTTTCTGTTCTGACCATTCAGTGTGGGGCGGTCGATCCCGACCCGAAGGTCAATGTGCCCGCTCTCATCAGCTTCCTGCGTGAAGCAACGAAGGATCGTACGCCTGACTTCGTCGTGTTCACCGAACTGGCCACCACACAGTATTTTTGCGGCTACAATGATCCAAAGTGGTTCGACGTTGCCGAGCCGATCGATGGTCAGGCAGTCACCGCTTTCCGTGCAGAGGCGAAGCGCATGGGATGCTACATCCTGCTGCCGTTCTACGAGCGCTCGAAGGTCAAGGGCGAATTCTTCAACAGCCTGGCCGTGATCGGACCGGATGGTGAACTGATCCCCGGCACATTGCCCGATGGCCGCCAGGTTGAAGTTTACCGCAAGAACCACATCCCGGATCAGTACAGCTACAGCCCGGGCCTGAACGAACGCTACTACTTCAAGGGCGGACCTGGCCTGCCGGTATTCGAGACCAAGCACGGCAAGATCGGTTGCCTGATATGCTACGAGCGTTCCTTCCCGGAAGGCTGGCGCGTTCTGGCCCTCCACGGCGCCCAGATCATCTTCGTGCCGACCGCGGCCTGGGGTCCGAACCGGGCGGAAAGCTGGGGCTTCGAGCTCCGCACTGCGGCAGTGCAGAACGGTGTCTTCGTCGTGGCGCCCAACAAGGGCGGCATCGAGGAGACGGAGGGAACGCGCAATTTCTACGGCCGTTCGACCGTGTTCAGTCCGATGGGCGAATTGCTGGCTGAGGGGCCCGAGCGTGCCGGCCCTGCACCCGTTTGGGCCGAGCTGGATATGGAAGACGTTTACCGTCACGGCAAGCGCTACACCTTCTTCCGCGACCGCCGTCCCGAGCTTTACACCTCGCTGGGTGACACCTGGCGCAACGTTTACTGAGGGGAACCGCGATGCGTGTAGGTGTATTCCTCGGAACTCAACATCCCGCTGGCGCAAACATGCGCCAGCAATTCGAAAACCATGTTCATCAGGTCCACGCCATCCGCGACGGTGGGTTCGATGGCGTTTGGCTGGCACAGCACTACCTGACCCATCCGGATCAGTTCTTTCAGACCAATCCCTTGCTGGCGCGACTGGCCGCGGAGACTGGCGATCTGACGGTCGGCACCAATATTCTGGTGCTGCCGCTGCACAACATCATCGACCTAGCCGAGCAGTATGCCACGATCGATATCATCACCGGTGGTCGGCTGGTGCTGGGTGTGGCGCTTGGGTATCGGGACATCGAGTACGACGCCTTCGGGATCAGCCGCAAGACGCGGGCCAAGCGCTTCGACGAGCAACTCGAGGCGCTTGACCTGCTCTGGACGAAGGAGAACGCGACCTATCACGGCGAGCATGTGAATTTCGAGAACATCACGCTTGCTCCGCGCCCGATGCAGGCACCGCGTCCCCCGATCTGGGTTGGTGCTGCTGCCGATCCCGCGGTCAAGCGGGCCGCCGTGAAGGGCGACAACTGGATCGCGACTTCGGTTACCACTGCCTCGGCAATGAAAGCGCAGGTCGATCTTTACCACCAGGCCCGCGCCGAGGCCGGAAAGCCCAAGGCCGACGGCTTCGCAAAATGCGTCGAACTGTTCGTGGCCGAATCCAAGGAGAAGGCGCTCGAACTTGGTCTGCCCTACATTGCCGAGAAGTACCGCGCGTACTACTCCTGGGGCATGGGCAAGAACGTTCCTGGCGAATCCGGGGAGGGTCTCGATATTGCTGAACTGATCAAGGACCGCTTTATCGTCGGCAGCCCCGAGGATTGCGTGCGCGAATGCATTGAACAGCGTGACATGCTGGGTGTTTCGGATCTTCTTGTGCGCATGAACTTTCCGGGCATGCCGCTGGATCTGTCACTCAAGACCATCAAGCTCTTCTCCGAAGAAGTGCTGCCTAACATTCGCTGAGGAACAAGCCATGGCTGATGGCAAGACAATTGCCGTTATCGGAGGAACGGGAGCCCTGGGCGCAGGGCTGGCCGGACGGCTTTCGCGGGCCGGACATCCTGTGGTGATCGGCTCGCGTGACCCGGCGCGCGCTGCCGCGGCCGCGGCGGAAATCGGCCCCCGCGTCAGCGGCGCCTCTTTGCGCGAGGCGGCCGCAGCCGCCTCGATCGTCATTTTTGCGGTACCATGGTCGGCCCATGCCGAAACCCTGGACGAAATCGCCCCGGTGCTGGAGGGGCGTATCCTGGTCGATGCGGTGGTGCCATTGGTGCCGCCCAAAGTCTCGGTCGTCCAACTGCCTGAGGGCGGCTCGGCTACGCGGATCGCGCAGGAACGCCTTGGTTCCGGCGTTCGTGTCGTGGGAGCCTTCCACAATATCGGCGCGGCCAAATTGGCTGGCGATGGCGATCTGGGCTGTGATGTGCTGGTCTGCGGCAACGATCCGGAAGCCCGCAAGGAGGTGATCGAATTGTGCGCTATTCTGGGGTCGCGTGGCATTGACTGCGGTCCGGTCGAGAATGCAGCCGCAGCCGAGGCGCTGACCTCTATTCTGATCGGGATCAACCGGCGCTACAAAGTGTCGTCCGCCGGGATCCGAATTACCGGACTGGACGGTTGACCCGCCCAGGGCTCAGTTACAAAGGGGATGGCCTTCAGGCCGTCATACCAGTTCAGCCGTTTGGCCGCGCCAAATCCAGGCTGTCCCCGGTTCTGAGCCCGAACGAACGCTGCGCTCTGGCCGAGGCCATGTTCCGCGACGTGTTGGCCGCCGTCTTCGCTTCGCGCCTGTTTGACGCGGTCCACGTGGCCACCGGCTGCGAGGATGCAGCGCGGATCGCGCGCGAGGCCGGCGCAAGCGTTCTGCCGGACGCCTCGCAATCCCCGGGTACCAACGGCGCGGTGGATGCCGCGCTCGCGAAGTTGCCTTTGGACGCGGCAGTAATGGTGGTGCAGGCCGATCTGCCGTTGCTGCAGCCGACGGATCTGGTCGCGGTCGCTGCCGCGCTACGCAATGGCGCCGAGGTTGTTCTGGTCCCGGCAATGGACGGAGGCACAACGATCCTGGGGCTTTCGCCCGCCCGAGCGATCCGCTCGGCCTTCGGGCCAAACAGCTTTGCCGCCCACATGGCGCAAGCGGGATCGGCGCCAGTGGTATTGCGCCCTGGCCGGGCTGTCTTCGACCTTGACCGACCAGAGGATATTGCGCTGCTTCTGGCTTGTCGGTCCGACAGCCACTGCATACGCCTTTCCCACCTGGCGCGAGCTATCGGTCTGTCGACCCACACTACGAAGCAGGAAAACACGTCTCATGTTGAAGGCGATCACGCACGATATGCATCTGTCCGCTGACGAGGCGCGCAGCCTTGCCGGATGGGACGATCTGCCCGCACTGATGCAGGCGGCTGGTCGGCGGCGGGACCGCGCGCACCGCGATGTGGTCTCATATTCACGCAAGGTTTTTATCCCGCTGACACAGCTTTGCCGCGACACTTGTGGCTATTGCACCTTTGCGCAAACGCCACGTCACTTCCGGCAGGCCTATCTCGGCTTCGATGAGGTGCGCGAGATCGCGCGAGCGGGCGTCGCTGCTGGCTGCCGGGAAGCCCTTTTCACGCTTGGTGACAAGCCCGAGGATCGCTACCGCGTCGCCGGCGAGGAGCTTACGCGAATGGGCTATGCCTCGACCCTCGACTATCTCCATGATGTGGCCGAGATGGTGTTCCGTGAGTTCGGCCTGATGCCGCATCTGAACCCGGGGTTGATGACGCGGGACGAGATGGCGCGCCTGCGCGGCGTTTCCGTGTCGCAGGGCATCATGTTGGAAGGTATCGCTCCGCAACTGATGGAGCGCGGTGGCGCGCATTTTGGCTGCCCCGACAAGCAGCCGGAACGGAGGCTCGAGGTTATCCGCCTTGCCGGTGAACTGGCCGTACCGTTCACCTCGGGCATCTTGTGTGGCATTGGCGAAACCCGTGCAGAACGGATCGAGGCGCTGCTCTTGCTGCGCGAGTTGCATGAGCGTTATGGCCACCTGCAAGAAATCATCGTGCAGAACTTCCAGCCCAAGGCTGGCACGAGAATGGCCAAGGTCGCGCCTTTTCCGATGGAAGAGCATCTGTGGACCATCGCGGCTGCAAGGATGATCTTCCCGCCCGAAATGTCCATCCAGGCCCCGCCGAACCTGCGCCCCGGTGCGTTGGCAGGTTTGGTCGCGGCAGGAATCAATGACTGGGGCGGCGTTTCCCCCGTCACGCCCGATCACGTGAATCCCGAGATGCCATGGCCGCATTTGGACAATCTGGCGGCAGCAACCGCCGACTGCGGCAAGGTTCTGGTGGAACGTCTTGCGGTTTATCCATCCTACGCGCTTGCGCGCGAGAAATGGGTCGCCCCTGCGCTTCAGACGGCCGTCATCCGAGGCATCGACACCGCAGGTTACGCCCGAACTGAAGAATGGGCGCCGGGCCGAGAGGTGCCTTTCCCGATGGAATATCCAAGGCTGGTCAGTTCGGCGCCGGCGATCCGCATCGCTTCCGATCTCGATCCTATCCTTGCCATGGCAAGGCGGGGCGAAACGCTTGCCGAAGTCGACGTGACGCGACTGTTCCACGCCAGGGGACGAGAATTCGCAGCCGTTTGCCGCGCGGCGGACGAAATCCGGCAAGAGGTGCATGGCGATCGCGTGAGCTACGTGATCACCCGCAACATCAATTATACGAACATCTGTTCGTACAAGTGCCGGTTCTGTGCGTTTTCCAAGGGCAAAACACATGAGGCCTTGCGTGGACGGCCCTACAATTTGTCAATGGAAGAGATCGCCGAGCGTGTTCGCGACGCGGCGCGCCGCGGCGCGACCGAGGTCTGCATGCAGGGCGGCATCCACCCCGACTATACCGGCGACACTTACCTGCAGATTCTGCGGGCGGTGAAGGACGCTGTCCCGGAAATCCATGTCCATGCGTTTTCGCCTCTCGAAATCTGGCAGGGGGCGAAAACGCTCGGTGCTTCGCTGGACGACTACCTGGTCGAGCTCTACCGGGCGGGTCTCAGTTCTCTGCCGGGCACGGCTGCCGAGATTCTCGACGATGAGGTGCGCGCCGAACTCTGTCCTGACAAGCTAAACACCGCCGAATGGTTCGAAGTGATGGATGCCGCCCATCGGGTGGGATTGCGCAGCACGGCGACAATCATGTTCGGCCACATGGAACGCGCGGAGCATTGGTCGCGCCATCTGTTGCGGTTGCGCGACCAGCAAATGATCACAGGCGGGTTCACCGAGCTGGTTCCCTTGCCCTTCGTCCACATGGAAGCGCCAATCTATCTGAAGGGCAGGGCACGCAAGGGACCGTCTTCGCGGGAGGCTCTGCTGATGCATGCGGTGGGCCGGCTGGCGCTGCATCCGGTGATCCCGAACATCCAGGCATCCTGGGTGAAGATGGGACTGGACGGCCTTGCCGCCTGCCTGTCGGCGGGAGCAAACGATCTGGGAGGTTCGCTGATGGAGGAGACGATATCGCGCGCTGCCGGTGCTTCGCACGGCCAGGAGGTGACGATGGCGGAATTCGAAGCTCTCGCCCGTAGGGCTCATCGCGAACCGTGGCAGCGAACGACGACCTATGGCGAGGCTCGTGCAGCGAATATGCGGGTCAAATCTGCGCCGGAACTTGACCGGACCAAAAAGCCAGAGCAAATCGGGTTGATCCCCGGCCTCGGTGTCTGGGCAGACAAGGCGTCTTAAGCCAGGTGACAACAAAGCATGGATGAGATTTCAGCCAAACAAAACGATGAGGGGCAGTCCAACGCCGACGAGATCATCGACCGTCTCATACGTATTTACGACGCCTTGAGTCCGCAGCGCCGCAAAGCGGCGAAATACCTGATCGACCATCCCGACGAAATTGCTGTGGTGCCGTTGCGCCAGTTGGCTTCCAAGGCCGGCGTCAAGGCGAGTACGCTTGTGCGCGTGGGCGCGGCAATAGGCTTTCCCAATTTTTCGCAGATGCGGCTGCCGTTTCGAGCTCAACTGCGTTTGGGGGAAGGGGTTATTTCGGAACGCGCGCGCCGGTTGGGAAGCGAGGGCAACCGGCAGGGCGACCTGTACTCCGGAATGGCTCAGGCTGCGATGACCAATCTCGAGGTCATGTTCTCGCAGGATCTGGCGGAGCCTCTAACGCGGGTCGCGAAAAGGATGATCGCTGCTCGCCGGGTGGTCGTTACGGCCGTTGGCAGCGGATACGCACTTGCGCATCAGTTCTGTTACGTCAGCCGCATGGCCCTGCCTACGGTCGAACTGACGCCCCAGGTTGGCGGTCTGCCGGTGGATGGTCTTGTCGATCTGGGGCCGCGTGATGTGGTGCTGGTAATGAGTTTTCGTCCCTACCGCCGCGAAACCATCGAAGCTGCCAATTTTGCGCACGCGCGCGGCGCTATGGTGGTCGCTGTCACCGACAGCCGTACGTCGCCTATTGCGATGCCGGCGGATGTGGTTTTTGTGGTCCCGACGGATACGCCACAGTTCTTTCCGTCAATGACCGCGACGCTCTCCTTGTTGGAGACGCTGGTCGCCACGATCGTTACTCACGGCGGTCGCAAGGCGGTGACAAGCATCGAGGCATTTGACCGGATGCGCCACGAACTCAGCGTCTGGTGGAACGACGACTGACGATTTGTCTATTGTCCGGACGTAACTTCCGATCAAGCAAGCCCGGCCAAACCGGCGTGCCAGTTGCGAAAATATCGGTCGGCTCCTACCTTGCTTCACCCGGTGGTTCTGGTGGCTGCCGCAGCTACCTTTGTGGCCCGATGTTCTGGCGCGCTCGAAGGGCGTCGATTGCCGAACGCGGGACCGAGCCAACCGTTCGATTGGCTCGGTCGTTGGAGGCGCGCAAAGGCATCGGCGGTGCGCCAGCGCTACCCAAAGGCACCAATCGTCACAGTTTCGACGTCAGTTCCGGCAAGACGGTGAAGAGGTCGCCAACCAGTCCATAGTCGGCTACCTGGAAGATCGGCGCCTCTTCGTCCTTGTTGATGGCAACGATGATCTTCGAATCCTTCATGCCCGCAAGGTGCTGGATCGCTCCCGAGATGCCCACGGCAACATAAAGCTGAGGTGCTACAACTTTACCGGTCTGGCCCACCTGCCAATCGTTCGACGCAAAGCCCGCGTCGACGGCTGCCCGGCTTGCTCCCACGGCGGCACCCAGCTTGTCCGCCAGCGCCTCGATGATTGCGAAACTGTCTTTCGAGCCCACGCCACGCCCACCCGAGACCACGATGTTCGCCGAGGTCAATTCAGGCCGATCGCTCAAGGCAACCTTGTCCTCGACCCAGGAACTCAGGTCCGAGACCTTGGAAACGACCGAGGCGACCGGTGCAGACCCGCCCTGACCGGCCGCTACAAAGGTCGCAGTGCGCACGGTGAAGACCTTCACCTTGTCGCCCGACATTACGGTCTGGATCGCGTTTCCGGCATAGATCGGTCGTTCGAACGTGTCGGCGTTGACCACCGCAACCACATCCGAGATCACCATCACGTCGAGGAGCGCTGCCACTCGCGGCAAGACGCTCTTCGAGAAGGCAGTCGCGGCGGCGGCGATATGGCCGTAGTTGCCGGCCAGCGACACGATCAAGTCGGCCACGGGTTCGGCTAGGCCGTGACCAGCGTCTTCAGCGTGTAAGACCTTGGCCACGCCTTCCAGCTTCGCGGCCTCGGCTGCGGCTGAAGCCGGCCCTACCACAAGCAGGGTCACATCGCCCAGGGACTTCACCGCGGTGAGCGCCTTGGCCACGGAATCCGTCGCCAGTTGCGCGCCATTCAGATCGGCAAGCAGAAGAACCATCTCAGATCATCCCCTCGTCTTTCAGTTTCGCAATCAGTTCGTCAACCGAACCGACTTTCACCCCAGCCTTACGGTCCATTGGTTCTGCTGTCTTGATGACGGACAGTCTTGGCGAGACGTCCACGCCGTAGCCGGCTGCGGTCTTCTCCTGCAGTGGTTTCTTCTTCGCCTTCATGATGTTTGGCAGGGACGCATACCGCGGCTCGTTGAGGCGGAGGTCGACGGTGACGACTGCGGGTAGGTTGACCTTGATGGTCCGAAGACCCCCGTCGACTTCGCGCGTGACGATCGCTGAGGTGCCGTCAACGGCTATCTCACTGGCGAAGGTCGCCTGGCTCCATCCCAGCAATGCCGAAAGCATCTGACCCGTCGCGTTCATATCATTGTCGATCGCCTGTTTGCCGGCGATCACGAGACCTGGTTGTTCTTCCTTCACCACCGCCGCAAGCAGTTTCGCAACCGCCAACGGTTCAATGTCGGTTGTCACGTCAGAGGCCGCCTCGATAAGGATCGCCCGATCGGCGCCCATGGCGAGCGCAGTCCGGAGCGTTTCCTGAGCCTGCTTCACACCAATGGACACGACGACAACTTCGGATGCCGCGCCCTTCTCCTTCAGTCGGATCGCCTCTTCTACGGCGATTTCGTCGAACGGATTCATCGACATTTTCACGTTGGCGAGGTCCACCCCGGATCCATCCGCCTTCACGCGGACTTTCACGTTGTAGTCGACCACCCTTTTGACGGGCACCAGTACCTTCATGCTTTCTCCTTCCGTGTGGCAACGTCACCGTTTGCCGATGGAGACCAAAGAGAGGTCTCTCCTTTTCGCTTTGAGCTGGATCCGTAGTCTCGCAACCCGGCCGATCCGTTCGGATGCGTATGATCCTGGTGAGGCGGGGAAGACCGCGGTCTTATTTCCATTTGGGAAGACGCAATGGTGATTGTGGGCATGGACCGCCTGCGCGATTGAGCGAGGCGCGCGGCGATAAATTTCTTCGCCGCGCCACGGAAGCCGCGCAATTCCTCGGTTGGGGAGGTTCAGCCGAGGAATGCGCGGCACCGTGCCCTCAGGCCGGTAGAAGCGGCCCTTTGAGCTGGAGCTTCACTGGGTAGCGCTGGGTGGCGACCTCAATTTCGGCTGTTACTCCGTCCATTTTCTGCGGCTTGCCGTCGTCAAGACTTATGTAGGCCTGCGCAACGGGCAGACCTGCATGGTGCGCATAGCCGGCGGACGTGGTGCGACCGATGATCTTTCCATCAAGGAAGATCGGTTCGTTGCCAAGCATCAGCAGTTCAGGGTTCTCGGCGACGACGATCATGCGTCGCTTTTCCAGCGGCTTGGCCTTTGTCTTTTCCGCTGCGGCGCGGCCGACAAAGTCATCGGGCTTGTTAAAGGACACAAGGAAACCCAGGCCAGCCGAGAACGGGTCGTCATCTGGCCCGATGTCATGACCCCAGACGCAGAACCCCTGTTCCAACCGCAGGCAGTTGAGCGCCTGCGTGCCACTCTCGACCAGACCAAGCTCGGCACCCGCCTCGATCAGCCTGTCATAGACCGGCAATGCAAACTCGGTAGGTATGTAGAGCTCGAAGCCTGGTCCGCCGCCGTAGGACATGCGGATGGCGCGCGCCTGGGACCCGGCAACGTCGATGCGCTTCTGCGTGAAGGGTGCGAAGGCCGCCTCGGACAGATCGTCGGGGCTGATCTTCGACAGAAGCTCTGCACTGTTGGGGCCAATCAGCCCGATCACGGCATAGCCACTGGTCACATCGGCCAGCGTGACACACTCGTTCTCGCCAATGTGGCGGCGCATCCAGTCCATGTCGCGCACGACTTGGCCTGTACCCGTGGTGGCGAGCCAGCTGTCCTGCCCAAGGCGCAGCAACACGATGTCGCTTTCGATGCCGCCGCGGTCGTTCAACATCAGTGCGTAAATAGCCCTGTCGTCCCGCGCAATGTCGGTCGCGCAGATCCTTTGAAGGAAGGATTCAGCATCTCGACCCTGAATCAGGATCTTGCCAAGGCTGGTTCGGTCGAAGAGTGCCACGGACTCGCGTGCCGCCAGATGTTCGCGGCGGATGCAATCAAACCATTGCGGACGTGCAAATGTCAGCTCGGGCGCTACCGTGCGTCCCGGCGGAGAGAACCAGCTCGGACGCTCCCAGCCGTTGCGCTCTTCGAAATGAGCGCCATGAGCCTTCTGCCGGTCGTAGAATGGGCTTAAGCGAAGATTGCGACTGGTCTGGCGTTCACGGCCGGGATAGCCGATCGCATAGTGGAGCGAAAGGCTTTCCGCCGCTCGGTCGCGCAGGGTGGCAAGATTGTTCCAAAACGGGCTGAAGCGACGCACGTCGACGGTCGCGAGGTCCATCGTCGGCTGGCCGGCGACGATCCATTCGGCCAACGCCCGCCCCACACCTCCGCCCGAGGCCATTCCGACCGAGTTCATTCCGCAGCAAACGAAGAAGTTCTTAAGCTGCGGCACTTCACCCAGCATGAAGCGGTCGTCGGGCGTGAAGCTCTCCGGTCCGTTGATCAACTTGCGGATGCCGACGCTTTCCAGCGCCGGGATACGGCGTAGCGCGCTCTGCATCACCGGTTCGAAATGGTCCCAATCCTCATTCAGAAGATCGAACGAGAAATCGGGGGGCAGACGCTCCATGCCCACGGGAACGGCATTGGGCTCGAAGCAGCCGATAAGCAGTCCGCCAACCTCTTCACGAATATAGATGTTGTTGTCGTGGTCACCCAGGATCGGCATTTTTGGGCTCATGCCCGGTACAGCCTGAGTGATCATGGCGTAGTGTTCACAAGCATGTAGAGGCAGGTCGATGCCCAGCATTGAGCCGAGATCGCGGCTCCACAGTCCCGCGCAAAGCGCAACTGCCTCGCAATCGATGTCTCCAGCGGTGGTCTTGACCCCTGCGATGCGCCCGTTGACGGTCTTGAACCCGGTTACTCGGGTATCCTCGAACACCTGGGCGCCATGGGCTGTCGCTCCACGGATCAGTGCGGCGCACGTGTCGGTTGGGTTTACTCGACCGTCAAGCGGCGACCAGACCCCGCCGACCACGTCGTCGAGTTGGGCAATTGGCCAGAGTTCGCGAACCTTGTCGGGGCTGACTTCCATTGCATCGATGCCGAAGTAGTTCGCCAGCGTGGCCTGACGGCGAATATGTTCCAGGCGGTCCTGGCTGGTGGCAATCGACAGGCTGCCGCACTGTTTCCAGCCGCTTTCCAGTCCGGTCTCAGCACCCAGAGAGCTGTAAAGTTCAACGCTGTAGCGTGCGAGTGTCGTTAGGGCGACGGTAGAGCGCAACTGACGAACCATGGCCGCCGAGTGCCAGGTCGTGCCGCTGGTGAGCTTCGATCGCTCAATCAGGACGACGTCGCGCTTGCCGTACTTGGCAAGATGATAGGCAGTCGAGCAGCCGATGATGCCGCCGCCGATGACGACTACGGATGCCTCTTTGGGGAGGGATTTGGACATTCGGGTTTCTCCTTAATCGTCAGATCGACAGGATCAAATTGGGATGGTACATATTTTCCATATTTGCTATATAAAGATTCTGTTGTGTCAACCCGAAACGCTGAGAAAAAGATTCGCCTCGCAAATTCGTCTGAAATGGCGGGGTTCGCGATCCAGCGACAGCTGCCTGTCGGCGGGGCGATCAGCCTCGGCGATGAGGGTGTGTCAGGTCGCAGTCACACTGGCGAACATCCGGGGCGGCACGAGGCCAGCGACCGGGGCGCCGAAAGCATCATCCCGTCTGAAAAGGTTCATCATGGCCACGATCACTTCGCTCAATCCCGCCACCGGCTTACCCATCCGCAGCTTCGAACTTCAGGATGATGTGGCCGTCGATGCCGCACTGGAAGCTGCGGCCAAGGCACAGCGCGCCTGGCGCCAGGCCCCAATTTCCGAGCGAGTGGGCTTGTTGAGCCGCATGGCCGTTGCGCTGCGCGCCGGCAAGGCCCGCTATGCCGAAATGATCGTGCGCGAGATGGGCAAGCCTTTGGCCGAGGCCGAGGCCGAAATCGAGAAGT
>MKRZ01000067.1 GCA_001897075.1 Mesorhizobium sp. 61-13
GACTGGTGCCGCGACGACCTTGCCCGGATTTGCCACCGGGCTGAGCAGGCGCACATCCTCCAGCACCAGCCGCTCCGCTTGTCCGCGAAGCGCGCCGATCCGCTGCGTTACCGCTTCGAGATTTGCGATCAGCGGGTCGAACGCCGGCAGCGGATAACCGGATCGAGGGATGACATCCAGCGCCTCGGTGACGTCGATGACCTCCCGGCCATCGACAACACCCAGACGATTGTCGTTGAAACGACAGAGCTTCATTTTGCTAGTCCCCTGTTACGCCGCTGCCGGCTTCAAGATTTTCGTCAGCGCAAAGCAGGCCACCGCTCCGATAATGAGCGGGACAGCTGCATAGACGTAGAGCGCGCTGATCGGCAGTTGCATGCCGACAAGAATGCCGCCGACGACCGGGCCGAGCACGGCGCCGACACGGCCGATGCCGAAGGCGAAGCCTGCACCGTTGGCGCGGCATGAGGTCGGGTAAAGCATGCCGGGCGTGGCGTTCAGGCCAAACTGCAGGCCAAGAACGCAGAAGCCGCCGAGAAATGCTGCAAACAGCATCAGGCTAGGCCACGACGTTGCCAGATAGCCGAGCGAGGCGACCACCGGCACTGCAATGCAGAACATGATGGTGATGGGCTTCAGCCCCTGCTTGTCCACCAGCCGGCTGAGCGCAAGGCCACCGCATGTGCCACCAAGCTGGAAGATCGTCAAAGCGAGAACGCCGCGCGTTGCCGTGCCGTCCACGGTGGAAACGAGCGTCGGCATCCAGCTGTTGATGAAATAGAAGATCATCAGGTTGATGGCGAAGACCAGCCACAACAGGGGTGTCGCCAGCGCGAATTTTCCTTCGAACAACTGCCTGAGATGGAATTTGCTGCCTGCCGCTTCGTGGGTGACGAACTGGTCGTTTTCACTGATGTCGATTGCAGGGTCAAGCCGCCGCAGCATTTCGACGGTGCGTTGCTTGTTGCCGCGCAACGCAAGGTACCTGACTGACTCGGGCAGCGTGAAGCAGAGGCAAACAGCAACGGCGATCATGACCGCCCCGCCGAGTGAAAACAGGATCTGGAAACCGTGCGTCGGCACCAGCCACATGGATACGAGGCCGGGCAGCGAGGCGCCGAAGGTATTGCCGGTGAACATCAGGATGACCATAGTGGCGCGCAAACGCTTCGGCGCGTATTCGGCGCTCAGTGCAACGGCGTTTGGAAACACCCCGCCAATGCCGATGCCGGCAAGGAAGCGCAGGATAGAAAGCTCGCCGAGCGAGGATGACCAGGCGGCTGCAAGCGTGAAAACGCCGAAAATCATGCAGGAAATAATGGTGCCGATCTTGCGCCCATAGCGGTCTCCGACATTGCCGAGGACAAGCGACCCGATCAGTATGCCAAACAGGCTTGCGCCCAGCATTGGCCCGAGTTCAGCGCGATCGATACCCCAGTCGGAAACAAGATGCGGGCCGGAAAAAGCTGCGGCAGTTATGTCATATCCGTCCAGCATCATCACGATGAACAGCCAGAACAGCAGACTGATGTTAAATCGACCAATCTTCAAATTGTCGATGGTGTCTTCCACATTGACGATGCGTGACATTGGTTCCCCTCCCTTGGAAACCTTCGGCGCCTGGCTGCGCCAAGGCCGAAATATTTTGTTTTCGTTGGCCGTGTGGCTTGGCAAATCCGTCAGTTAAATCCCCGTCGGTCCTTGTCCTCCTCGCTTGATGGCTTCAGTGCGCAATTTTGTGCGGCAACACGCCTCGCACCCGTTACTTCGCTCGATACCAGTCCAGATAAGCCAGCGACCGCCGCCATGCCTCCTGCGCGGCGATGGGCCGGTAGACTTCCGGCCGGTAGTCTTCGTGGAACGCATGACCGGCGCCCGGATAGCTGTAGATTTCCGCGGGGTGCGACTTGAGAGTTGACCTCAACGCTTCGACGTCGCTTTGCGGGATCAGGGGGTCCTGCTCGCCATAATGAGCCAGCAACGGGCACTTCAGGTGCTGGGCTGCGTCAAGCGGTGACACCGGCTTGCGGTCGGTCGTCTGGCCATACCGGATCGTTCCATAGAACCCGATCGCGCAAGCAAGGCCCTCGATTTCCGAGGCCGCCAGGATTGCGAAACTTCCGCCGACACAAAATCCCATCACCGAGATCCGCTTGCCGTCGATATCCGGGCGAGATTTCAGGAATTCAACGTTGGCTGCGATGTCAGCCAACACGTCGCGATCCGACAGGGATGCGACGGCAGCCATGATCTTCGCGCGGTCACTGAGATCCGGAGCGCCTCCGGATCTTGCGTAATAGTCCATCGCGACACTGGCATATCCCTGCTCGGCCAGCGCATCCGACATGCGATCTATGTAAGGGTTGAGGCCCGCAATCGCCGGCAGGATGATGACCGCGGGCGATCGATCGCCCGCGCCACGCTTGAAGAAACTGCCAGCAGAGCCGCCTTGCAAAGAGGTCGTCGTGGAACTCAAGATAATCTCCCTTGCGAAGAAGGTGGATGCCGGCAGTGGGCGAAGTTGCGAACCGGCCGTCAATTAGCCGTTTTGATAAGGATCGACTTGAGGTTGGCGACGTCTTCTTCCTGCTCGTCCGCGTTCCACGAAGCTGCCTCTGACTTGACGATGTGCTGGATGTTTTCCTGGCCCATCGGCTCTTCCCAGAACAGCGCGCGCATCTGCGCAAGGATCGGCAGATCGTGGATCGAGAGCATGATCAGGTCTTCGTCGCCGGTATTGAAGAACTGGTGTTCGTTCCAGGCCGGGCAGGTCAGCACGTCGCCGGCCTTGAAGTCGATCTCGGTGCCGTTGACGATCGCCCGGCCCTTGCCCTGCACCCAGTAGTAAAGCGCGACCGAATTGTGCTTGTGCGGCGGCAGATGTTCGCCCGGACGAAAGCGCTGGAAGCCCGCGAACAGGGCAGGCGATGCGCCCGGCGCTCCGGCCCATGAGTTGTTTACGAGACACACCGCGCGGCGATAGCTCGGATAGCGCTTGGGGTCCGCTTCCATCCCGTCCATCACCTTGACGATGTCGTCCCAGCGCCAGATTGCGGGTGGCGTTTCAGGCTGCACCAACCTTTTGAAGTAAGTGTCGATGTCCATCACCTCGGAGTTGCTGAGGTCCGGTTTCTTCTTTTCGATATCCATATCCATGGCAGTTCTCTCCTCACCAAAAACGTTGTTTGTCTACTTATTCGGATGCCCATCCGTGATTGGCGGACATCGAATTACCTCGCGGTGTTTGCACGCGGCGAAGCAACGCTTTCGCCGACGAACACCGTTTTGTCCCTGATCTTGACTTTGAAAGTGCGGACCGGCCGGCCTTCGTCGCCCGGAGGCTCCGAAGCGACGATTTCGCCGCGAACCACATCGTGCTTCCAGCCGTGCGCCCGGCAACGAACGGCGTTGCCTTCGAGGCATCCGTTCGAGAGCTTGACGCCCCAGTGCAGGCAGCGGTCTTCGAAAGCGTGAAAAGAGCCGTCGATATTGGCCAGCACCAGGGCGCGGTCCGAAACGACGAACCGCCTCATCTCTCCCGGGACCAATTCATCGGTTCGGGTGACGGCAACGAACTCTTCCTGGTCGTCCAACAACGACGCTGCTTCCATCACACGGTCCTCCCACAAACCGACAGGCCCGAAACGGGCTCCTCTTGACAGATTTCAGTTTGTTCTACATATTGAACAATGATCTGTATGTTGAACAATGCGTAACACGGAATTTTTTGACGCACAAGCAGGCGATTCGATTTTCGTGGGAGGACGCTGCTTCTTCTGCGTTCGATGCCTCGCGGCAGCGGCTGGAAGCGGGCAGCAGCGCTTCGGGAACAGCGAACCCGCCGACGGCGTGCACGCGGCTATCCGGCCAATCGGACAGGAGTGTCTGCTGTTGCGTCGCTTGACTTAGGCATCAACGAAAGTCCACGAGTGCGGACAATTCATCGAAAGACGAAAAGCAATGCAGACTGGAAAGACGCAATCGAGTGAACAGGCGGAAGCAAAGGGGCCGGTCTCGCTGGTTCCAGCCGTCGAGCGCGCGGCTGCCATTTTGCGTTACTTGCAGGAAAACGCTGTCGCTGCTCAGTGCACGGTTACAAAGATTGCCAAGGCGATCGATGTCCACAAAAGCAGTTGCAGCTATATCCTGCGAACCCTGGAGTTCTCCAATCTGGTCGAGTACGACCCCACGACGAAGGCTTATTCGTTGGGCTCGTCGTTGATCGTGCTGGGGGCCACCGCAGCCCAGCGGCGCGATATCCTGATGATCGGACAGCGGCCGATCGAGGCGCTGGTGCAGGAAACGGGGCTGACCTGCCTGACCTTCACGCAATTGGCCAACAAGAGCTTCCTCATCATCGCAAAGACGGACAGCCCGCGCGAAATCAAGGTCACGATCGATATCGGCAAGTATTTCGCGGCCGGGACGCCCGCGCTGTCTCGCGTGGCAATGGCGGCCATGACCCCGGCCGATGTCGACGACTACATCGCGGCGCACTGCCAGACGAAGTTCACGGCCCTGACCAGGACCGACCGCAAGACGATCCTCGAGGAAATCGAGCAGGTGCGCGAAAACGGATATTCGCTCAGCGTGGGTGAGTACTATGCCGGAAACACGGTTGCCGTTGCGCCGATCTTTTCGCCGAACGACGATGTATGCCGCGGCATTTGTTTGATTGGCTTTACCTCGCAGGTGCCGGCGGAGGATATGCCGCTTCTGGGCGAGAAGGTCAGGGCAACCGCGCAGATGATCACGCAGGGCCTTGGCGGGTAGAGCGATGCGCTCGCCGGCCGTCGCGTCTTAGCCAGGCTTGTAGTGGTCCATGTAGGTGAAGTCGAAATCCGTGAGCTGGGCGAGCCGGTCCCGGTCGAGGAAGGTGACCACGCCGTCCCTGAAAAGCAAAAGATCCGATTCGCGAAGATGCCGCAGGACGCGGTTGAGGTGGATGGCGGTGATGCCGACGGCGTCGGCGACGATGCTTTGCGACAGCGGGCACCGGTACGTGGTCGACGAGCCGAGGCCGATCAGTTCCATGCGCACGCCGAGTTCCAGCAGGAAGTGCGCGGTGCGCGCCATCGCATCGCGCTTGCCGACACAGACGAGATGTTCGGTCACCATCGCCTCGTCGCGGGACGCCGCCCAAAGCAGCGTCATGATAAGCCGCGGCGTCAGGCGAAACGCTTCCCAAAGCCGGTCGGTATTGATCTTGCTGACCTCGACATTGGTCAGCGCCACCACGCTCTGGTCGGAATGCCGAAGAAGCAGGCTGCGCAGGCCGATGAAATCACCGGGTATCTCGATCTCCACGATCTGCCGCGCGCCATCACGCAATCGTTTATAGGCACACGTCCATCCATCGTGCAGAATATAGGCTGCGTGCTGCTGTTGCCCCTCGTAGATGAGTTCCTTGCCTGCAGCGACGAACGTGCGTGCGCCTTGAAGCGTTTCCAGCATAGCCGCCTCCTGGGGGCCGAGCGTCGTATACGCCCCCAACTTGCGGAAAATGGCATCCGTCCGAGCTACCATGTTGCAGGCAGGCTCCAATCTCTGGTTGTGATCACTAGCTGCAATCTGGATTATAGTACCCTAATTAAGCATGAAGCACTAATTTAAGTTAGTGCCTGATGTGCAATTGGCGTTGAAATTCAAGCTATCCAATATCCGTGCAAGTCTTGCGTAAGCTTCGTAGATCGACTGTCGAAGGTTGCAGGCGAAAATTCTTTGCATGGTGGATTACACGGGAGCCCGGCGCAGGGTTACCTCGAACCACGCTGAATAGGTCCCTACATCGAAATATGTAGGGTTGTTGCCGTAAAATTACCTCGGCTTTTTATTTTCGAACCCGTAGTAAGTCCGCTCGCAATGTCCGCGTCCGACACTATTGCGAAAAATATGATCGAAACGGGTAATTTTAACGAATCGATATATTCGGAAGGAAACTTGAGGGCCGGCGTTTATCTGATTCGCGATTTCGGCCGGGAATCAAGGTCTGCGGCACCTCCTGGGCTCTAGCCGGGTTGCATGCCGAGGCGTCAGCAAGACGATGTATTCGTTTTTCGAGTTTATGCAGGCCCTGATCGGCGGAAATATTTGCACACTTTTCAAATCGTTAGTCAGAGAATGATTGCGTATGGTAATTTAGCTGGCATTTTATTAGAATAATATGTGTAAAGTTTACAAATTAACCAACTAAGCCGATTGGGTATGAGATATTGGGGAAAAAGATCATAAATTTAAAGCTTCGTTAACCTAAATTAATGACTAGTACAATCTTTTTATCTATTCCAATCTGGTGCAATAGTCCGCGAAACCGAGTTTGGATCCCTGTGGGACAGGGTGGCGCCATTGGTAGATGCCAAGGGCGGCTGGTGTTCGGGGAAGCGGTGGGGAAGGCGGCCTGCGGTCTGTGCACCGTAGGGAAAGGAGTTACGTGTCATGACACTTATGGGAGAAATGAACGTTAGTCATACCCAGTTCGACTTTCAGCAGCAGTCTGTCAGACCTGACGATGGCGACAGCGTTGCGGATTTGTCGGCACTGCCTGCAAAATTCGTGGTAATGATCGATTCCAGGGCGCTCGGTCGTGAGTGCTTTGTGCAGAGCGTGGCGGCTCAGAAGTCGGGCATGCATGTGCTCGCCTTTGCTTCGATCGAAGAATGGAAGATGCAGAGGCTGCACCACCCGTCGGCCTCCGCCATCCTTGTCAATGTCGGCAGCCGCAAGATCACCGAACCATCAGTTGCCGAAGAGATAAGGAACCTTTCGGCGGAACTCGAGGGAGTGCCGGTCATCGTACTGGCCGATGGCGATGAACTGCCGCAGATCGTAAAAGCTTTGGAATGCGGTGCGCGTGGCTACATACCTTCATCGGTAAACATCCAGGTTTGCATCGAGGCGATCGGGCTGGCGCTTGCTGGCGGCGTGTTCGTCCCGGCAAGCAGCGTGATGGCGATGCGCCAGATGTTGGAATCTGGCGCCGAGCCTGCGCGTCCGATGGCTGGAATGTTCACCTCGCGGCAGACCGAAGTGGTCGAAGCGCTGCGTCGTGGCAAGGCGAACAAGATCATCGCCTATGAACTCAACCTCCGCGAAAGCACGGTCAAGGTTCATATCCGCAACATCATGAAGAAGCTCAAGGCCACCAACAGGACCGAAGTTGCCTTCAAGATCAATGATCTTTTCCCGGGCGATTTCCATGTCCCGTCGCACAGCATGCATGCTGGCGCCCGGATGCCTGTCATTCATTCGTGAGCAAGAGGGCTTAGGCCTCATTTCTGATCGGACGGGCCGTCGGTGCATAGCACTGGCGGCCCGTTTTTTATGGCTGCGCTGTGTTGAACTGGTTGGGTCAAATTCCCGGGTTCACAGGCCTGTGCCGCGGAAGACAACGCCAACGGTCTGGACGATGATCTTGAGGTCGGTTCCGAACGACATGATGCGCGCGTAGCGCGTGTCGTGCAGGGCTCGGTCCGTGAAGGTGCAATTGTTGCGGTCGCTGACCTGCCAAAGGCCGGTCAGGCCTGGCCGGAGCTCGAAATATGCTGTGCCGGGATATTGCGAGCGTTGGTCGAGGCACATCGGGCGCGGCCCGACGAGCGACATGTGACCGAGGAAGACGTTGACCAGCTGCGGCAGCTCGTCGAGCGAATATTTGCGCAGGAACTGGCCGACCCTGGTGATTCGGGGATCCTGCCTGAGCTTCTGGTTTACGTCCCATTCGATTCGCGCTGCGGGATCGTCCTTCAGATATTGCTCAAGCTTGGCCTCGGCATCGGGCACCATTGTGCGCAGCTTCCAGAGCTTGAAAGCCTTGCCGTTGCGGCCGACGCGAGGCTGGGCATAGAACGCCTTGCCGCCGTCGAGCTTGACCAAAAGCGCCATCGCGCCGACCAGGGTCAGTGCCATCGGCGCAACGGCTATGGTGGCGGCGACATCGAAGCCCCGCTTGAAGCCGAAATAGATTTGTCGAGACCATGGCTTTCGATTGCCTTCCGGCAAGTCGAACGACAGGCCATGAATGTGCGTTCTGGAATATTCTTCCAGCATAGACTGCCCCGCCCAATGATACGCGCTGTTGGCGTCCGAACGCCAAAGCCAAGCCCAAGTGAACGTCTTCAGGAGGGAGCAAACCCATCACAGAATAGTTCACCTTAATAAAAGCTTAACCAATTATGATTTTTGGCAGCAATGCATCGACTTTAGACAGTTCGATCTAGATACGGGAAGTAGTATTCAGAAGCTTGCAAATTGCTTCGAGAGGAACTTGTGATTCGGCAGGGGTAAGACCGGAAATTTCAGCTTTTTTCTAAGCCGATAAGCGAATCTTCGGTTGGTTTTTGTTTTCCTGCGAAGCTGGATGACCAACCTTCTCTCCAACTGCACTTGTTCAAAGTGTGCAGGTGGTACGTCCGATTGATTCACGACCCATGCAAAGGGAGGGGAGTACACCGCAAGGCGCATCAAAAAGGATGAGGCTAAGGGTGTAGCTCGCACGCAAGACGTAGGGCTTTTTTAAAACAGTGGCTGTCCGGTGGGGATGCCGGTCAGGACTTTTCCCGGTTCCACGTACCGACCACTGCGGCGCTGTTGTCTTGCAGGGCAAGAGCGAACATGCGCCTGGCCCGGTAGAGGCGGATGCGGGTCAGGCACACCATCGCCGACAATCGGGCGCGCAAGCCGCTTATCCGGCTAGATCGTAGGATTGAGAAGAACCCCGGCACGGGCGACACTGCGAGCGCCGCTGCGGTCGCCAGCCAGCGCGCCATCGCCTTGCTGCTGGCGCCGACATGACGGAATTCATGCGCGACGTGCCTGTCCCACCGCCTTGCCAGTTCCCCGAACGACTTGCACGAGTTGGTAAGGACCTTGGCCTGCGGCAGATAGGCGATCTTGAAGCCCATTGCGCTTGCCCGCTGCCCCCACTCCGTGTCTTCCATCGTGGCAATGCCGCCAAATGGCCCAACTGTGCGAAACACCGATGCGCGCACCGCCATGTTGCCGGTGGCCGCGAACCCGTATTTCTCCACATAGTCACGGGCGCGGTAACTGTAGATGCTTTCATAGGCCTCGACACCCGTCAGCCTTGCCGGATCGGCAGGCAGGATGCCGATATCGCCGCCCAGAAAGCCGGTTTGAGGATTTTGCTCCAGATGCTCGACGATGGAGCGGACCCAGCCGGGGCAGGCGACGCAATCGGCGTCGATGAAGGCGATGAGGTCAGCCCGCGCTTGGCCGGCGCCGAAATTGCGCGCGGGGCCGGGGCCAGGCGTCGCCTCATGGTGCAGATGCACATCCGGCAGGCCAGCACATGCTTCGGTGGGCAGTTGCGCGGAACCATTGTCCACGACGATAATTTCAAAATTGATCCCGTCTTGCCGTTGCTCGACGAGCGAAAGCAGGCACCGGCGCAGGTCACGCGGTTCGTTGAGGTGCGGAATGACGACGCTCAATCGAGGAGCTGAGTCCATGACGTTTCCTGTCGACAGCTATGTGCGATGCCGCAGTTCCGGCAAGCCTCGCGCATAGAAAGACTTTTGATAGCAAGCCTCGGCTGAGCTTACGCATAAGCTTTATGGAGTAACACAAGTCGCTCCCAACGACGCCGCGATAGCCGAATGACCAGATGGAAAAGCCGCTGGGATAGGCCAGTATTGCTTACCAAGCAGATGCGCCCGGCGTATCGAAGTAACGGAGAATGTCATGGCCTTGTTCGGCTTCAGGGTTCGCAGCGCCGATCGAGACAGTGCCGGGGATGCTGCCCGCATGCAGCGTCTTGCCGACACATTGTCTGCGCTCGTCGCCGAGATCGAACACGAGCGGTCCGGCCTTCGGTCAAGGCGCGAACAGGCCGCTGAAAACGCTGCCTTCTCGATGGCGGCGCTCGAGGACGACGGGGCCGATCATCTGTCGGGGAAGGTCGACGGCCTGACCAATACGATGTCCAGATATTCCGAACGAATCGCCGTGCTGCAGGCCCAGGCCGACTTCGTCGGGGGCTTGCTGGAAGACATTGCGCTCTTCACGCGCGAGTACGGCATCGCGATCCAGGGACCGGCGGCCGCAATGCATCGCACCGGAAGTGGCTACTGAGCCTGAGAACTAGACCCTTTTGTATAGTCCGAGGTGACAGGCCGTCACGCAAAAGGATTAGGCCTGTTGGCCGTTGCTGACACCCTTAGCGCCTATCAGAGGTCTATCGCCTGCTAGGCTGAAACTCGAAAATGCATAGGCCGGCATCAGTGCCGGTTTACAGTTGTTGGGCATGCCATGGGTGATATCGATATCCGCTTTTATCTTTCGCTGCTTTTGCGGCGCCTGCCTCAGGTGGCGGCGATTATCGCGGTATGCACCGTCGGTGGCATTGTTGTTGCCCTGTTGGTGCCGCCGCTTTACCGCGCAAGCGCGAAGATCCTTGTCGAAGCTCCACAGATTCCCACGGAGATGGCGCGTTCCACCGTGCCTATCAGTGCCGTGGAACAGTTCGAGGTTATCCAGCAGGAAGTCACCACCCAGGACAAGCTGCAGGATCTGGCAAAGCGGCTCGACGTCTATGGCAGCGATATCGCCAAGATGTCGGCGACCGATATTGCCGACAACATGCGCGACCGCCTCCATTTCGAACAGGTCCAGTTGGAAACTCAAGGGCGGGGTGAAGGCGCGACGGTTTTTGCCATTTCCTTTGACGCCAAGGACCCGCAGCTTGCCGCTGGGGTCGTTAACGACCTGGTTGGGCGCGTCGTCGACAAGAATTTGAGCCTGCGCACCGGACGGGCCGGGGAGACGATGAAGTTCTTCGACCAGGAGGTCGACAGGCTCGGCAAGGAGTTGAGCGGACTGGAAGCCGAAATCCTGCAATTCAAGAATGCCAACAAGGATGCGCTTCCCGATAGCATGGATTTCCGGCGCAGCCAGCAAAGCGGCCTGCAGGACAGGCTTTCCCAGTTGGAGCGGGAAGAGGCTGGCCTGCGCAGCCGGCGAAACAATCTCATCGAGCTCTTTCAGAACACCGGACAGGTGGCGACGAACGGACCTCTGAGCCCCGAGCAGCAGATGCTGCAGGACATGAACCGGGCGCTGGCCGATCAGCTCAGCATCTTTTCGGAAACCAGCCCGAACATCGTGACATTGCGCAAGCGCATCGCAGCGCTGCAGGAGCAGATCACGAATTCCGGCGGAGCCGGCAAAAAGGCGGGTCCGACCGAGCTCGACCTGCAACTTTCGGATATCGACGAGCGGCTGCGCTACATCACTGAAGAAAAGTCGTCCATCGGCGAAAATCTTGCGAAGCTGACCAAGACGATCGCCGCGACGCCGGGCAATGACACCAAGCTCAGCGCCCTCGAGCGCACGCGAAACAACATTCAGGCGCAGTATAATTCGGCGACCGCCCTTCAGGCCCAGGCCTCTACGGGCGAGCAGATCGAGGCGCGTTCCAAAGGCGGACGCTTCTCTGTGGTGGAACCGGCTGTCGCTCCGGAAAAGCCGATCCAGCCAAACAAGTTGCGCATCGTGGCCACAAGCATTCTGGCCGGGATCGCCGGCGGACTTGGCCTCGTGTTGTTGCTTGAATTGCTGAACAAGACCGTGCGTCGTCCGGCTGAACTGGCGGAACTCCTGGAAACCCAGCCGCTCGCCACAATTCCCTACATTCTCAGCCCCGAGGAGAAACGGTCGAAATTCCGGCGATTGCGGTTGGGCATGGCTTTGACCGGCAGTATCGCCGTTGCAGCCCTGCTCGGCGCCGGGGCTTCCGACATGTTCGCTCCCGGCCCTCAAAATATGGCCCTCGGCCTTTCTGCCGATAGGGCGCTTTGACGTGACACGAAAGCAGGAAGGTAAACGGGCCGTGCTGGAAGGTACAAAAGCTGAGGGTATGGAGCTGATCCAGGCTGCGCTGGTCAAGGCAAAGGCACAGCAGCAGGCTCCTGTGCGCGCCAAGAAAGTGGCAGCCAACAGGCCCGCGGCGGCCTACGCGCCTGCGACAGTTCCTGCTCCTGCGCCAGCCCCTCGGCAGATTTCGGTGCCGGCGCAAAAGAAGCCGGCAAAAAAGCACAAGATCAATGGCCACGCGCAGCCTATGCCTGCTGCTCCAGCGCCGGTTGAAGCGCTGGCGCGCCCTGCACTTTTGCCTGCCGCGTCTCCGCAATCTGTCTGGGATGGCTTGCAAATAGGAAGGCCGGACCCTTGGCGGATCGAACAGGGGCGCCTCGTCACCGTTGGCCGCACCGACCCCGCCCATGTCGCATTCGACATATTGCGCACGAAAGTCATGCACATGATGCGCGAGAATGACTGGAAATCCCTGATGATTACGTCGCCGACTGCTCGCTGCGGCAAGACGGTCGTCGGGCTGAACCTGGCCTTCTCGCTTGCCAACCAGAAGGATTGCCGCACCGCGCTGGTGGATCTCGACCTGCGCCGGCCGCAGGTGGCCGAGGTGCTGGGCGTCAAGTCGCCGCCTTCCATGGAAGAGTTCCTGAAGGGCAATATCACCGTCGAAAACATGTTCTCGCGCTATGGCGAAAACCTTGCCGTTGCCGCCAACAACCGTCCCGTGCGCATGGCCGCGGAATTGCTGCAGAGCCCCGAGGCCGCGCGCGCGGTCTCGTCGGTGCGGCAGAAACTTGCCGCCGACATTGTCATCTTCGATCTGCCGCCGATGCTGGCCAACGACGACGTCATGGGGTTCCTGCCCAATGTCGATTGCGCCATCCTCGTTGTCGCGGCCGAGGAAAGCACGGTTTCGGAGGTCGATCTTTGCGAACGCGAGCTTTCCGAAAAGACCAACCTGCTCGGCACCGTTCTCAACAAGTGTCGCTATGCGCCTGAAAAGTACGGGTACTGAGTGGAGTGACCGTGTTGCATAACCGAAAGCAGTTCGCGCCCAAATACGACGATACGTCTGGGCAGCAGGCACCTCAGCCCCGGCCGGCCGGCGGTTCGAGCAGCTTCCTGATTTATTCGAACCATTTCGGGATAAGCGGGCGGCCGTTCAGCCTCGTTCCCGATCCGGGCTTCCTGTTCTGGTCGACCAATCACAGCCGGGCCTATTCGATGCTCGAATATGCGCTGGCGACCTTTGCGCCGATCAGCGTCATCACTGGCGAGATCGGTGCCGGAAAGACGACACTGATCCGTCATCTGCTCAGTGCCGCCGCGCCGGACCTGCGCATCGGGCTGGTGTCCAACGCGCATGGCGACAGGGGACAACTTCTGCACTGGGTGCTGGATTCGCTGGGGCAGCCGCTGGGGCGCGGCCTGTCCTATGTCCAGCGCTTCAGCCAGCTCGAGGAGTTCCTGAGAGGCGAGCGCGCCCAGGGACGCCATACCGTGCTGATTTTCGACGAGGCACAGAACCTCTCGGCCAAGATGCTGGAGGAACTGCGCTGCCTGTCGAACCTCAACGACGAGAACGACGAGATTTTGCAGATAGTGCTGGTTGGACAGCCTGAGCTCAACGAGATCATCGCCAGGCCAAGAATGCTGCAGTTTGCGCAGCGCGTGTCGGCGCAGTTTCATTTATCGGGCATGCCGGCTGAAGCAGTGGCGCCCTATATCGCGCACCGCCTCTATGTGGCCGGCGCCAAGCGCAAGATCTTCACGCGCGGGGCCTGCGAGTTGATTGCCGCGGCCAGCAACGGCCTGCCGCGCGTCATCAACCAGATCTGCGACTATGCGCTGGTTTATGCCTTCGCCGAGGACGAGAAGACTGTCGATGCCGATGTTATCCGGCAGGTCATCGCCGACCGGAAAATCCAGTCGCTGAGCGGCGCGGCTACGCCGATCGCCTGAAGGCGTCGGAAAAACTTACAGCAGAGACTTCCTGAATGTTAGCGCCGCACGCCGCTGAAAATGTGGTCGGGCGGCGTTTCCATGCCGGCCTTGAAGGCGCGAGCCGGAGCGATCAGTTCGCGCGCGGTCAGGGCAAGGAAGGTGGCATTGGTCGAGAAGTAGCGCCACCACAGGCGACGCGGCTCTTGCAGCACCCGGTACGCCCACTCCATGCCGGCGCGTTGCCAGATGCGAGGCGCGCGCTTGGTGATGCCGGCCATGATGTCGAACGAGCCGCCGACGCCGTGCAGGATCGGCACGTCGAGCGAACGGCCATAGGTGCCGAGGAAGATTTCCTTCTTGGGCGAGGTCATGCCGAGGAACAGCATGTCGGCGCCCGACCGCCTGATGTCTTCGGCAATCTCGGCGCTGTTGGCGACATCGAAATAGCCGTGATGGCTGCCGGCAATGCGCAGGCCGGGGAAGCGCTCGGCGATCTTTTCCTCCATGCGCGCCAGAACGTCCGGGCGTGCGCCGAGAAGATAGATCGAACGGGCGTCGTGATGGGCCAGCGTCAACAACTGTTCGAATATGTCGATGCCGGCGATGCGTTCCGGCAAGGGGCGGCGAAGCATCTTGCTCGCCCACACCACCGATTGGCCGTCGGCAAGCAGCATGTCGCACTCGATGAGCGAGTTCCGCAACAGCGAGTCCTTGCGCAGGTTGACGACCTTGGCCGCGTTCAGAACGCCAAGCAGCAGGCGGTTGCGTGTCACCAGCGCCGTGCGGCAGCGGTTGATCACGTCCTCCATGCTTATCGCATCCATGTAGACGCCGAACAAAAGCTGCCGTTGCGTGCGCATGCTACGCCCCCCAGGTTCTGGAAACGGCCTGTTTCGGATCGCGCCCGCTCAACCCCGCGACCGTGCCCCCGCACAGCCAGGCGTAGAGCAGCCAGCCGAATTCATAGGGCCGGCATTCGTAGTCGACATAGGTGGTGGGAAAGAGAAGGTTGAGGCCGGGCAGGTGCAGGCCGGGCCGGATCGCCGTCGTCACGGCTGCAATGGCGCGCACGGCCTTCTTCGGCTCGCGCCGGGCCACCTTGCGCCAGATCACGCCATGCTCTTCGCTGACCAGCGGCGTGTCGATTTCGGGATGGGTGTCGAGCCACTGCACACCCTTGACGACCGCGGCCAGATGATCGGTGCCGCCGGCTTCCCTGAGGTCGAGAAGCGCCATCGGCGCCATCGCGTGCTGGTGGACGCTGTAGACCGGATAGCCTTCGACAACGCTGCCGTCGCGGACGTCATAATGCCACCACCATTGTCCTGCCGGGCCCTGCAAGGCGCAGATGCGCGCCGCGCATGCTTCGGCCGCGGCAAGCGCTTCCTCGTCGGGGCAGGCGACATGAAGGCGTGCGAGCGCCTGGATCGTATAGACCTGGTCGGCAAAGCAGCCGACATGGGCGCGCCAACGGCCGTTGGACGAGGCGGGCAGGCCGTGCGGAAACAGGCCGAACGGTCCCTGTGCCTCGATCAGCCTGTTGCGAGCCATGGTGGTCAACCGGGCGGTGTCGCCGAGATGACGGGCAGCCACAGCCGCAAGAAGCGCCCAGGCGCAATCGACGGTGTTTACAGGCTCGCCGGTTTCCAGCCACGTTCTGAGCCGGTTGAAGAGCGGAGCGGCATAAATCCCGGCAGCTTCCGCCGAGGTCCAGGCCGCAAGCGCGACGGCGCCGGGGTCGCTGGAAAATTCAGCGCGTGTGGCGGTGGTGCTGATGAGATCGGCCGCCGTGACACCCTTTAGGATGCGGCGCTGCTCATCGATGCTGGTGAAAGAGAGACCGAGAGCGACATCGATTGCGTAGCGCAGGCTATCGCCTTCCGCCCGGACGGCCTTGCCCTTGGTGGTGTTCACACCTCTGACGGTGTGCGCGAACGAACCCTTGCGGTACATGCGCGGAAGTCCGTTCTTGGCCAACTCGACCAGTTGGTCCATCCGGGCCCGCGTTGCCGGCGCCACGGCGCCAAGCGCCCTCAACCGGTCGAGAGGGAAGATGTCGCTTCGGTCGGCGGCGATCGGCACTGGTTGTTGTACTATGCCCAAGGGAACGCTCCTGGTCGGTGGTCGGCCTGCCTTGTCGGTGTGGGCAAGGGCTTGCATCATGTGCTGCTGTCGGAAGCGCACGCCCCCAACTCTCCCTAATGCTAGAAAATCTGGCCAGTTTTGCCATTGGCCTGAAAGGCTTACTGGGCGGTGCGCGGGCGTGGTGCGCTTACGATGGGTTACGCCGATAGGACTAGGGGTTCTACGACGCGCACGCCTTGTCTGGCTGAAGAGGCAGGCCGCACTACGCCGCCGGACGCGTTGCAAGCGGCCTTTCCTATCGGCAATAGTCTTGCGCAAAATTGGCGCGCATCCATGCTTGGCGGCGCAAGACTGCGAGATTGGACGCGACTTGGAACAGGCATCCGGCGAATTGCAAAGAACGGCAAGACGTGAGGCCATCCGCGATCCCCTTTCGCTGGCCGTCGTCATCGTCACCTACAACAGCGCCGAGGTGCTGCCCGGCCTGCTGGACTCGCTTCCCGCCGGCTGCGCGGGCATAGACGAGCTCGACGTCATCGTGGTGGACAACGATTCTCGCGACCGGTCGGTCGAGATAGCGCGCAACCATCCAGTTGGCGTGCGCGTGATCGAAACCGGCAGGAACGCCGGCTACGCGGCTGGCATCAATGCCGCGACCGCCACCATCGGCAAGCATTGCGATGTCCTCGTGCTCAATCCGGACATCCGCCTGATGCCGGGTTCCGCCCGGATACTGTGCGAACAGCTTTCGGATCTGGCGGTAGGCATCGCCGTGCCGCAAATCCTGACCGAAGAGGGCGAACTTACCTTGTCGCTGCGTCGCGAGCCTTCCATTGCAACCGCATGGTCCGATGCACTGCTCGGCAGCAAGATTGCCGCGCGGATCGGGGCGGGAGAGATCGTGGACAATCCTGCCCTTTACGAGAAGGGCGGCAACACGGACTGGGCAACGGGCGCGATCCTCGCCATTGCCGCAAGGGCGCGCCTTGCAGTCGGTGACTGGGACGAGTCCTTCTTCCTCTACAGCGAAGAGGTCGACTATCTCGAGCGCATCAGGCGTTCAGGCATGTCGATCTGCTACGTGCCGGAAGCCAAGGCTGTTCATTTCGGCGGCGAGTACCATGCAAATCCCTTCCTGTCGGCCTTGATGACATCCAACCGGATTCGCTATTTCCGCCGCCATCACGGCCCGATTTCGACCGCGCTGTTCCGGCTGAGCATCGTCGTTGGCGAAACCATGCGCATGGCGCTTGGGCCAGGCCACCGCGCCGCATTGCGCGCGGCGCTTACGCTGTAATCCTTGCAGGTTCCACGGGTTTTGGCTCCGCGCCAGACCTGGCGGCGTGGGCCAGAATGTCAGCGTAGAGTGCATCCATGCGATCGAGCTTCGCCGACCACAGCGCCGTGTTGGTGACGTGTGCATGCGCGGCCGCGCCCATGCGCAGCCTAAGCCGGCTATTGGACGCAAGGGTTCGGATTGCGCGGGCGACGTCCTGGGCCAGGATCTCCGGCGTGGAGACCGAAAGCTTGATTGCGCAGGCATCCGACGTGGCGCTGCCGGGGCCACCGCGATCCACCACGATGAGCGGCAACGAAAATCCCATTGCTTCGAGCGCCACATTGCCGCCCGGCTCGCGGTAGCTCGGAAAAACGAAAATGTCGGCGGCGCGATAGAAGTCGGCCACCTCCGCCTTCGAGCGCCAGCCGTGGAAGGTCACCTTGTCCGAGAGGCCACAGGACGCCACAAGCTCTTCGCACGCTGTGCGCTCCGGGCCATCGCCGACGACGTCGAAGGTTAGCGGAATATCGCGGACAAGCGACAGGGCCCGAATGATATCACGAGCACCCTTGGTCCGCACCAGGCGCCCGACATAAAGCAAACGTACAGGACCCTTCCTTCCGGATCGGTCGATCGGATCTGGAATCTGGTCCAGCCCTGTTTCGCTCATGACTTCGAAGCGTCGAAGCGGAATGTCCTGGAGTTGTTCCTGAACATAGCCGGCAATGCCGAGGACGCAGTCGGCCCCGCTATAGGTCGCCCTTAGAAGGGGGTCCCAGCGGCGGCGATAGGTGTCGAGGCCACGCAATGCCATGAACCATGGCTGGCGGCCTTCGTCGGCGGCAAAGCCGCCCGGACTGTCCAGTCCGCCGCCCACCGGCCCGATGATGTAGGGTATGCCAAGGCCGGCCACGGGCGTGGGATAGCGCATGGCGACCGGTACCGGCTGGTGCGCGATGTCAAATCTTTCACCGGCGGCAAGTGCGGCTTTGATCCAGCGGCGCGCCCGGACATAAAAGGGAATGTAGGCTGGCTTCAGTATGCTGTTCAAACGTTCGGCGCGGCCAAACAGCGGCGGTTCGGTCCACTCCACGACCCGCATCCCCGGCAACTGCTGTGCTGCCGGCTTTGCGCCACGCTTGTGATACGTAAGAAGCGTCACATCGTGACGTTCGCCCAGTCGTCTTGCCCACTGGTGTGCAACCCAGGCTTCGCCGACGTCTTCTCCGTTGCAGGTTGGCGCGATGAGCAGAAGTTTTGTCATGTGCCCCTCACGTGCGCCTGCGAGCGCGACCCGGGTCGCTTGCTTGACCTGACGCCCGGCGTCCGGAACGGGGCGCATCCTGCTCTGTCGCGGTATCCAGAAAGAAGGTCCCTGCGCCCATCAGGAACATGACCAGCACATAGGTCGTATTCCAGAAATGGACGGTCCATCCAACCATGAACAGGCCGGTCAGAGCGATCACGTAGGCTGTCTTGTATCGACCGGTCTCTTCGTCAAGACCCTTCGCATATCCGACGCTGAAGGCATTGGACAGGAAGGCCGCCATCATCAGGATGCCGCCCGGCAAGCCGTAGTAGACGGCATGGATGAGCCAGAACATGTCGATGCTCGGCGGCATCCAGGACGGCCGGTCCCATTCACCCAGCCCTACGCCGAAGATGGGGTGGTTCATGACCGACTCGGTGCCGAAATTCCAGATCAGGACGCGATAGCCGGCCGACAACTGGTCGAACGCGAAATGGGTGATGAAGAACTCAGGCACCGTTTGATTGGAAGCCATGGAGACAAAGACGTAGGCGGCAAAGACCATGGCCCACAGGAGTTTCCATCGGTTCTTGTTGTCGCGGAGAAACCAGTTCCAGCAAAGCAGCATGCCTTGTGCGGCAATCGCCGTCAGCGGGCCCGAGGAGAAGCACAGGAACGTGGTGACCGCGACGACGCCCGTCATCAGCCATTTTTTCGATGTCGATTTGCGGTCGCCGAGCACGGCAAAGACCAATGCAAGTATGCTGCCACAGACAACGCCGTGCAGGATCGGGTGTTCAAATACGGTTTGAACGCGCCTCAAACCCCATCTCGGTTCGGTGATTGCGATGACGTGCGTTGGCAGGACCGTTGAAAACAGGTCCATGATGACGTCGCGGTTGGCGATGGCTTCCAAAATCGCGAAGGGTAGCAATATTGCCACCATGAGGAACAGCAGGCGGATCATCTCGCGGAATGTTCCGACATTGCGAATATAGCAGCGCGCCATCAGGTATGGCCCGACCGTCTCAATCAGCAATATGCCCGCGGTCTGGAATGAGGCACCGACGCCGTGGTTCGCGATAAGGCTGACGGTTGCCCAGGCGCAATAGAGGAAAAGCAGGATATCGGCGGCGCGGATGCGCCCGGCCTTGCCTGACAGCCAGGCCAGCAGGCATGGGATGAAGGTCGCGACCAGGACAAGCCGATATGGCGAAAGAGCCAGTGATCCGACCTTGAAAATCCATGGAATGAACAGCGCGACAAGAAACAGCGAGACCGGCAAGGCCAGCTTTTGGGATGAGGAGCGCGTTCTTTGGCCGGAGCGATTGCCGCGCGCGCGTGGCGAGGCCGGGCCTGGCTCGGACTGTGCGCCCAATTGCCTGCTGGCTCTCCCTGTATTGGTCAGCGCGGGTGACGATCTGCTCATACTGCAATCCGGACTGCGTGCAGGCGCCGATTCCAGACCACTCGCCTGCGGCCTGTAGCTCAGGCATTCGACACTGCTTTAGTTGCGAACGGGCAGCCAGTCACTTTGTCCATTTGAATGAACTGCGCATTGCGTCCACGGCTTTAGGATGGCTTTGCCCGCCTTCGCAGCGATCTTTCGATCCGCAAAGGCTTCTGAAGCACCCGGAACAGACGAGTGTGCGGCTGCTTCATCCGATTGGCATACTTGCCTTCAACGTGGTGGCAGCGGCTATCTTCGTAACCTGAAGGCCCACGACACCGTGGAGGCCTCGACGAGTGGTATCGTTGAAATTTGGAGCCCGCCGTTGAACCGTTGTCCAGCTTCGCGGATGACATTCCGGTCGATATTGCCGTGCAAGGCCGCGCGGGTCGTTGCCGCGACCGCGTTCGTGACGCTGTCGGCGGTCGGCATCTCCACCGCTGCGGATCAAGCTGCCGCCTGCGCCGATGGTTCATCGTGCCTGCCGGCACCCGACAAGACAAATTGCGCGGCGCTACCTTCGCTATGCGGCTACCCGGATGAAACCAATACCGGCCCGGTGAAGGGCACCGT
>MKRZ01000068.1:0-544 GCA_001897075.1 Mesorhizobium sp. 61-13
GTCGCTCTCGCGAACCATCTGCACTATGCGGCCGTCCTCATGCACCAGATAGTGCGACGAAACTTCGCTCGCCGGATCGCACAGCCAGGCTTCCGCCGCTTGCCCGCTTTCCATCCCGGTATAGTGCAGCACGATCATGTCGGGCCTGCGGGTGCCTTCTCGCGGTCCGAAATTCGGCGAAACCCTGACGTCTGCTCCGGCGTGGTCGGGCAGGAAACCGCTCATGCCGCTTGCAGGCTCCGCTCGATGAGCTCGTAGGCAGCGTTGATTGCCGCCAGCCGGGTCGTTGCGATCTTGATGAACTCCTGCGGCAGGCCGCGCGCGATCAGCCTGTCGGGATGATTGTCGGCCACCAGCTTGCGGTAGTGCTTCTTGACCTCGACCAGCGTTTTGCCCCGCTCGATGCCCAGCACGACATAGGGGTCCGCATCGCCCAGGTCGACATGGCGCGCCAAAATCGTCTCGTAATGCGCGTCTTCGATCTCGAAGATTTCGGCGATACGGCGCAGGAACTGGCCTTCGCGTTCATGCAACACGCCGTCGG
>MKRZ01000068.1:554-2618 GCA_001897075.1 Mesorhizobium sp. 61-13
GTAGAACAGGCCGTCGAGGATGTCTTCCAGCATCATGCAGTTGTGCGCGCCGTTGCCGCACAGCCCCGCCATCTGCTCAGCATAGGCCTCGAACCCGGCAATATCGCGCTTGGCGAGGTCGTAGAGGCGAGCGACGTTGCGCGCTTCTGACTTTGGAACCTCGAAAATGGATTGAAACGCGCGCACTTCGTCTTGCGTGACGACGCCGTCTGCTTTGGCCATCTTGGCCGAAAGCGCGATCATCGCGACCGAGAACGCAACCCTGCGCCGCAATTCGGGATCGCCGGCGAACACCGTCCGCACGGCTTCGACGACTTCCACCACCCCATGGGACGCGGAAGCCGATATGCGCTGGATGAATTCACCGATGCGAAGCCAGATCGACATGGGCGCTTCATAAAGCGAACGCCCCGCCGCTATCAAGCTATGTTCGGTGTCTGCGCGCGGATTGGCCGCGCAAAAAGAAAAGGCCGGCGATTGCCGGCCTTTCCCGTTGCATGAAACGGCTTACTGAGCTGGTGCCGGCGCAGGTGCAGGCTGCACGGGCGTCATGGCGCCATCATCGGCCGCACCATCCGAAGGCGCAGGCGTAATGCTCTGCGTCGTGGAGTTATCCGTTGCCGGTGCGGTCGTTGCATCCGGCGTTGCAGGCGTCATCGGCTGCTCGGCAGCCGGGGGATTGGTGCTTTGGGTGGTCGTTGTGTCCGTCCCGCTATCGCTGCAGGCGGCAACGCCAAAAAGGGCAAGGGCAGAAACGGACGCCAGAATGAGCTTCTTCATCTTATCTCTCCTTCACAATAACGCCCCCGTATCGGCGGGCGGTCGAGGAGGTAATGTCGGGCAAGCCGATCCGTTTCATAACGTTGCGTTTCGATCTGTAACAACGTCTCCTCGCAAACAACCGGTCAAAACCGTTGTCGATCAACCCATTGCGGTCTAACAGGCGTAGGAAATGTCATCGGAGAGCGGGCGATGCCGAACGCCAAGTGGGATTTCTGGATCGATCGCGGCGGCACGTTCACCGACATCATCGGTCGCGACCCTCAAGGCCGCTTCCATTCCCGCAAACTCCTGTCGGAAAGCCCTGAAGCCTACACCGATGCCGCCATTCAGGGCATCCGCGACCTGCTCGGCCTGAAACCCCGACAGCCTGTCCCGTCGCACCTGATCGGCGACCTCAAGATGGGCACGACGGTCGCCACCAACGCGTTGCTCGAGCGCAAGGGCGACCGCGTCCTGCTCCTCATCACCAAGGGGTTCCGCGATGCGCTGAAGATTGCCTACCAGGCGCGGCCCGACATCTTTGCCAAAGAGATCATCCTGCCCGAGCAGCTCTATGAGCGCGTGGTCGAGGTGGATGAACGCGTCCTCGCCGACGGTTGCGTCGAGCGTCTGCTGGACATTGCCGACGTCAAGCCGGCCATTGAACAGGCAAAGGCCGACGGCATCGATGCCGTCGCCATCGTCTTCATGCATGCTTGGAAATATCCCGACCACGAAAACGCCGTCGCCAAGGTCTGCCGCAAGCTTGGCTTCAGCCAGATCTCGGTCAGCCATGAAGTCTCGCCCCTGATCAAGCTGGTCGGGCGTGGCGACACTACGGTCGTGGACGCCTATCTGTCGCCCATCCTCTCGCGCTACGTGAAGCAAGTTGGTGACCAATTGAGCGCTTCGTCACCCCCCTCTGGCCTGCCGGCCATCTCCCCCTCAAGGGGGGAGATCGGTCAATCGCCAACGTCGACGCTGCCAATCTCCCCACCTGAGGGGGAGATGGCCGGCAGGCCAGAGGGGGGTGCATTCAGAGGCCCAAGACTGATGTTCATGATGTCTTCGGGCGGCCTGACTGCGGCTGACATGTTCCAGGGCAAGGATGCGCTTCTGTCCGGGCCGGCCGGCGGCGTCGTCGGCATGGTGGAAACCGCAAAGCTTGCAGGCTTCGGCAAGGTCATCGGCTTCGACATGGGCGGCACGTCGACCGACGTTGCGCATTATGACGGCACCTACGAACGCGCCTTCGACACCGAAGTGGCTGGCATCAGGGTCCGTGCGCCGATGATGCGCATT